>NZ_ALNM01000025.1:0-95403 GCF_000292955.1 Selenomonas sp. CM52 | reverse complement strand
GAGGCATTTTCCTTGCTGTTTCCCTGTGCTTTGCTTGCGTGCAGACTGAGGCCTGAAAGTCCTTGCGGGCTGAAGGAGACACCAATCCCGGCGGAGCTTGCTTCGTTCTGCGTCGTCGTGCGGTTCCTGTTTTCTCCGGCGGTCAGCTGTATATTCTGCTTTGCTGTCAGGGCGACGTTCTTTCCTTCGACTTTAGAGCCTTGGATGGTAAGATCGCGTTCGATGGCAGAGAGCGTTGCTTTCTCTCCGGCGGCTATTTTGCTGCCCGCATATTCCTTGGTGACGCTCTCCGTGCGGCTGTAAGACTTGCTCGTGCCCAGGCTGAGGTTTAAGGAGAAGCCTGCGGCATCTTTCAGCGGGTTTTGCCCCTTGTCGAAGTTTTCATGGATGAGGCGGCCGGCCTTCCAAGCGTAGACGGCTTTCAAGCGGTCGTCCTGCACTTCGCCCATGCGCTGCAAAGGTGCGGCGATCTCCTGTCCGAGGCTCAAGAGTCCATGCCCGAGGCTGACGGTCAGTCCCGTTGTTCGGCTCTCCTGCGTCAAGACATCGCGGTAGATATTTTCCCTGCCGTTGATCTGCGTCTCCTTTGCCGTGATGCTCGCATTTTTGCCTGCGAGGATACTGGCCGATGTGAGGTGCGCGGTATCTCCGGCTGTGATCTTGACGTCGCCTGCAAAGCCTGCGATGTTCGTTCCCGCCTGTGTAAGCGCGGAGCTGTCGCGCTCGCTCTTGACCTGCTGCGTGCCGATGGTGAAGCCGAGACCGCCGGAGGAGAAGATGCCGGAAGTCTTTTCTTCCTTGAAGCTGTCCGTATGGGCGTAGTTCTCTTCCGATGCCGCAGTGAAGTTTCTTCCTGCAGCGATATTCGTGGTATTGTCCGCGAGGACGTTTGCCGCCTGCAGCGTCACATCTTGTTTGGCGGCGAGGTTGACATCCTTTCCAGTGACGAGCGTGCCGCGCGCCTCGTCCGTCGCATTGTCGATGCGGATGGTTGTCCGGGTGCTTGACAGGAAGCCGCTTGCCGTATGGCGATGACCGTAGTGATCTTCGGCAGTTTCGCGTCCTGCGGTGAGGGTGATGTCCTTTCCAGCGGTGAGGGAGGTCGTGCCTTCCGTGCTGGCGATGGTAGCGGCTCTTGCTTTCAGATCGTTTCCGGCAGCTATGGAGATGTTTCCATCGGCGCGAATCTCTGTGCCAAGCTCTGTACCGCGCTTGGTGCGCAGGTAATTCTCTGCATTCTCCGTCATGTCTTTTTGGCTTTGGAGCTTCTTTGTGTCAAGCGTGATGTTTTCTCCCGCTGAGAGGAGGACGCTGCCATTCTTGCCAAGCGCGGAGAGCGTTGCGCCGACAAGCTCGATGTTCTTTCCTGCGCTGGCGACGAGGACGCCATCCGCGCCCTTGACAGCGATGCCTGCCGTCGTATTTAGAACATCCTGGTTCGCCAGATGCTCGCTCGTGCTCTTTGCCGCTAATATTGCCCTTCGCATCGAGGAAGACTTTCTTCTCGCCGATGATATTTCCCTGCACATTGATGTCGCGATCGGACTGTCAGGCGATGTTTTTGCCGAGGACAAGCCCCGAGCTTTCCATATCTCCCGCTTTGGCGATGATGTTCTCCCCGTAGAGCGTGCCGGCATTCTTCAGTGCGTCCTTGGTCTCGACGACGATATTCTTCGCCGAGATGAGGCTGCCGCCTTCAGTGAGTCGGAGTCCATCGGTGTTTTTCGTATAAAGGACGGGATAGATAGCGCGCTCCTTTTGTCCGTTGACTTCGACCTCGCGTTCTTCGAGCCAGATCATGTCCGAGGTGAGGGCGGCGACCTGCTCTTTGGAGAGGGCGACGCCGGGTGCGAGATTCATCTCCTTGGCATAGGAAATACCCGCATCCATCAATGCTTTGAAGGCGGTTTCATCGTCTGTATAGCCGTCGAGATGACGCTTGCCTGTCTGCTTTAGAATTTGCTCTGCGAGAAGCTGCTGCTCGTAGAAGCCGTCGCCGACGCGCTTGGGAATCTTGTCTTGATCCCATTTCAGCTGGCGATACATGTAGTCCGAGGAAAGGAACTGCTTCTTGTTGGTAAAGGCAGGGTCGGTCTCTACGAGATACTTCGCTGTGGCTTCCGGGTATACGTGGTAGAGGGAGCTGACGAAGAGCGGCTCTATCTGCGTATCCGTGCCATGATTTGACGTATCTGTGTGGGAAAGTCCGAAGGGAGAGAGGGCGTTTTGTACGTGCGCTCTTTGGGCATTTGTGATGTCTGCCTGCGCGACAGAAACAGCACGGCCGCTCTCATAGGTCTGAACGCCGATGGGGGAGGGATTGCTTTTTGTGATTTCCGGCGTCATGAAGACTACACCGTGATATTTCCGTACTTTTCCTCTATGGAGCCAGTTCCTTCTTTCGGTATAACTGCCCTGTGTCGTTCCGAAGGTGACGGCAAGTTCCTGCTGTTTTTGGGCGTCTTCTTTGACCGCCCCCGTTGCATGGAGTGTTCCTCCTGCAACGATGTTGCTGTCCTCGTTTTCAACGGCGCTGTTCAAAAGGATGTTCGCGCCTGCACGGATACTGCCGGGGAGAGAGGAGGTAACATGCTCCTTCGAAAGGAGCGATCGACTGCGAATGACAGTGAAGTGGATGATCTTCTGCCCTGCCGCTGTGCCGATCTTTTGATTGTACGCTTTTGCCTCTGTATTATACACCGTAATCTTTTCGTTGAGTTTTGCAAGAATCTTTTTGTATGCTTCATCCCATGCAGAACGTGCAAGATCGTCTGCAGCGGGGCGGTCCGTGCTCATGGAGGCGACGCCGAATTGTTTGAAGATCGGATCGTCGTAAGCGTATGTCGGCGCAAGGGCGCCGATCAGTTCGTCCGGAATGGGCTTCTCGCCCGCAGCACGTTCTTCCTCCGAGATTTGCTCGATGGGCTTGTACTCCGCAGGTTCAAGAATCGCCTTTGGCGCGACATAGCTGTGGTATGCGCCGTAACCGCTGTTGATCTCGCGAAATTCTTCTGCGGGAAATGCCTGCCCTTGTTCGATATGGCCGCCCTCATCAATGCGAAGCTTCACGGGATTGTCTTTCGTCTCTGTGATGACGCGCTTGGCGGAGAAGGCAGCGTTCTCGTTCTTCGTCAAAGGCGCAGTGATGGAGATGTTTCCCTGCGCCTCGATGCGTGCGCCGCGATTGGCGACTTCTTCTTTTGCCGCAAGCGACAGATCGCCGCCCGAGTAGAGCAGGGCATTCCCGCTGTTTTCGATGGAGTTTGCCTGAAGAGCGAGAGCTTCACGTGCGGCGATGACGCCTGAGGGAAGGGCGGTGAGCTCGGCTTTGACGGCATCTACAACCTTTTGCTGTGTGTCGTAGGCGGATTCGGCGGCTTGGATGTTCGCTTTGTAGGCGGCAATGTCCGCATGGGATGTGAACTTTGTGACGTCGACGCGATGCGCGGCTTCGAGGAGCTCGGCCTTTTCCTTGAGGATGCGCATCTCTTGTGCCAGACGCGCTTCAAGAGCGGCATGCTTTTCGTTCCGGATGTGCGAAGCCTGCACGTGGATCGTATTGCCGTAGATTCTGCCCGCAGCGTCGTTCTTGAGATTCGAGGCGGTGATAGCGGCTCCTTCGTCGGCTTGAACAAGGCCGCGATTCTCCATATCTGCCGTATGAATGGCAAGGCTCTTTCCAGAGATTTCTCCCGCAGCCGTTTGCGTAAGGCTTCCTGTCGTTGCAAGAGAAAGCGTGCCGGCAGCTTCCAGCTTTCGCTGATTGTAGACGTTTCCCCGGAGACTTGCCGTGAGATTTTGCCCTGCATGGAGATTGCCGAAGTTTTCTGCAGCAGATTCGTTGGAGAGGCCGCTGTCATGGAGCGTGAGGCGCATATCTCGGTTGGCAGAGAGATTGCCGCTAAGGGGCATGGCGTCCGCCTCAATGGAGAGGTCTCTGCCGCTTTGGACAGAGGCGTCTTGGATGTCGAGCGCATTTTTGACGGTGAGGGAAACATCCCCGTTGCCTGCAATCTGACCGCTTTTTGTGCGAAGGTTCTCGGCAGAAAGCGACAGATTGTTTCCGCTGAGGAGTTGGGCGTTATTGCTGAGTTCTTTTGCCGCAATCGTGAGCGTGCCGGTATCGTTCGCTTTGCCTAAGGGAGCGATAGCGGCGGCAAGCGTGCCTTTGTTGACGACGGAAGCAGCATGAATCGTCGTATCCGCTTCGCTGATGATCTTGCCGCTGTTGTAAAGTGCGGCGGCAGCGCTGTCTTCTTCCGTGCCGTTCTTTGCCTGTACGTTGATTCTTCTGCCATAGATTCCGCCAGTGGCGTCATTCTTGAACCGTGCAGTATGGAGAATTGTTTCTTCCTTCGCTTGAACAAGACCGCTATTTTCTACATCTGCCGCCTTGACATGGAGATGCTCCGCTGAGAGTTTTCCCGCAGCGGTTTGCGTGAGACTTCCGTCTGCCGTAAGGGAAAGCGTGCCGCCTGCGTTCATCGCCCTCTGATTGTAGACGTTTCCCCGGATGTTTGCCGTGAGGTTTCTTCCCGCATGGAGATTGCCGAAGTTCTCGGACGCCGCCTCGTTGGAGAGGTCGCTTTTCACTGCGATGGTCATATCCCTGCCGCTGGAGAGATTGCCGCCAAGGGGCATGGTGTTCGCTTCGACGGACAGGTCTTTGCCGCTTTGGACGGTGCTGTTTTCAACGGTCAGGGCATTTTGAGAAACGAGGGAAATATCCCCGTTACCCGCGATGCGGATGTTTTGCGTGCGCATGTTTTCAGCGGATACGACGATGTCTTTGCCGCTGAGGAGTTGGGCATTGTTGTTGTCGAATTCTTTTGCCGTAACAGTGAGCGTGCCGGCATCGTTTGTTTTGCCCGAGGGCGCGATGGCGGCGGCGAGCGTGCCGGTATTGGCGACGGTTGAGGCACGGATTGCCGTATCTGCTCCGCCGACGATCTTGCCGCTGTTTTGTAAGGAGGAAGCCGTCAGGATGGTGTCTTCCTTGCTGTAAACAGCGCCGCTGTTTTCTATCTCGTCTGCATGAATACGGGTTGAACCGTCCGTGTAGAGGTTGCCCGAGGTCTTGAGATTGCCGTTGACGTCGAGGGAGGTGGCTTCCGTGCTCGTGATTTGTCCTGCGAGGTTGACGCCGAGGCCTTTTTCCGTGCCGACAAGCTCGATGCGGTTCGCGTACATGCCGCCGATGGCGGCGAGATCGAGGGCGTACGCTGGCGCGTTTTCCGTGCCTTTTATGGGCGTGATCGTTCCGTCTGCATAGCGGATTTCGTTGGCTCCGGCAGAGAGTCTGGCGTTTTTCGCCCAGAGTCCGGCATTGATTTCGATGGCGCGGGCATAGATTTCAGCGGAATCTGTGCTTTGGGCATTAAGGCCGTTTCCTGTGATGGAGAGTTTGCCGCCTTCCACACGAATGGCGGCGAGATTGCCCGATGCATCCATCTCGGTGCGCCCAGTCGCAAGCGTCACCCTCGCCGTATTCAAAAAGCCGGCGCCGTCTGCCAGAATCCCGTTGGGATTGGCGATGACGACACCGGCTTTGTCTCCTGCGACCTCCAAAAAGCCGCGCAATTCAGACGGGTTGGCGCTCGTGACTTCGTTGATGATAAGCCGCGCCGTGCCTGCGGCGAGATTCGGATTGCCTTGCACATATCCGGCAAGCTCGGTGGATGTGAGGCCGTAGCTGTTGTTGAGGATGGCGCCGCGTTCGGGAACATTGAAGAATTCATAGCGATTGACAGACACGCCGCCTGCCGTGGGCGTTGTGATCTGGACAAGGGGATTGCCGCTTGCCGTTTCCGTTACAAGGGGGCGTTCCGCAACTGGGGCGTTGTTGTCCGGGAGAATTTCTTCCGCAAAAGCAAGCATCGGCTGCACAGAGAATGCGCCCAAGGTGAGCCAGCTCGTAATCTTTCTTGCCAGTTCCTTCTTTTTCACGCGATAAGAGCCTCCTTGAATGATGTAAAACACGAAATGAATGAGGTCATGGTAGCATGTTTTAATGATTCTTTCAAGAGAGCAAAATGGGGAAGGAAAAGGGCAGATGTAGTCTTATAGTCTATGGAGTCTGTTAGCGTATGTACAGCTCTTCGAGCAGTCTTGTTCGACATCCAGGTTCCATGACCAATTTTTAGATTCTCGTGTCCGGTTTTTCTGGCTAGGGTGTGCAAAATCTCGACCTAGGGGGTGCAAATGCACCCCCTAACACTATGCCGAGAAGCCTTGATTTATGCGGCTTCACGGTGCATACTCGTTTAACGATAAGCAGGGGGGTGCAAGGGGGTGCATCGTTAATCGGGTATAGGGGGTGCATCGTTGGATTGTATCAAAGTTAGGGGTAAGACGGATCTTATCATCACGAAATCCGTCAGCCGCTTCGCGAGGAACACGGTGGATTCGCTCCAAAACGTCCGAAAGCTCAAGGAACATGGTGTAGAGATTTACTTTGAAAAAGAGAATATCTGGACGTTTGATTCACGCGGCGAGCTCCTTATCACGATTATGTCCAGCCTAGCGCAGGAGGAGAGCCGCAGCATCTCGGAGAACACCACATGGGGCAAACGCAAGCAGTTCGCCGAGGGCAAGACCAGTGTGGGCTACAGTGCCTTTCTCGGCTATGATAAGGATTTCAAAATCAACGAGGAACAGGCGCAAGTGGTGAAGCTCATCTACAAACTCTTCCTTGGCGGGCGATCCTTCTATGCGATTACCAAGGAACTGGAGAAGCGCGGCCTCAAATCCCCATCGGGAAAGGACAAGTGGTACATTTCCACAGTGCGCTCCATCCTCACCAACGAGAAGTATCGTGGCGATGCGCTGATCCAGAAAGAGTATACGGCGGACTTCCTCGATAAGACGCGACAGAAGAATACGGGTGAGATTCCGCAGTACTATGTGGAGGAACATCACGAGGCGATTATTCCGCCGGACTTGTTCGACTTTGTGCAATCGGAGATAAAACGCAGAGAGCAGAACGGCAAGCACAGCGGCGTGAGCATCTTCGCGAACAAAATCAAATGCGGCTGCTGCGGCGGTTGGTACGGAGCGAAGGTATGGCACTCGACCGACAAATACCGCAGAGTCATCTATCGCTGCAACAAGAAATACGCCCACAAGGGCAAGCCATGCAGTACAAGGCATCTGACAGAGGAGGAGATCAAACAGATTTTCGTCAAGGCTCTGAACTCCTTGGTGGAAGTCAAAGAGAACGTAATTGCGGAACTCCGATCCCTGATTGACGACGTTTGCCAAACGGAGGAGCTGACGGAGGAACGGGATAAAGTAGAGCAGGAACTTCGTGTTTTGGCAGAACGCCTTGAAACGCTGATTCGTGAAAATGCACGGGTGGCACAGGATCAGACGGCGTATCTGAAACAGGAAAATGAGATTCGTGCGCTCTATATGGAAAAGCAGGGGGATATGGAGCAGTTGGACGAGCAAATTGCCGCGAGAGAGAGCAAGAGAAAAACCTTGGAGGCCATGATTCAAGTGGTATGTGGTATCGACGGGGAGCAGGTTGAGTTTGACGAGGAGCTATGGGGCGGACTACTCGATCACATTGTGGTCAAGGAGGACGGCACGGTAGTCGTTGTTTTCAAGGGAGGGATTGAGATTGGTGTTGGGGGATGAGTGCCTCTAGAAAAAAATAGATTCCATTATGCTCCCCATCCTACATTATAGTCAGATGCACATTCCTTTTCAAAGAGAATGAGATTTTGGATATCGTAAAGCAGAACTGCATCACCACATTCGGTGGTTCTGTAGGAAAATCGGCATGGAGCGCCTACCGCGCTCAAGGGATGATGAAGATTGCCGTTCTGGATGCTGACCTCATAGCAAGGAAGCAACATAGATTTCCGAATCTCGTCTGTATGGAAACTATCTGGTTATCATAAATCCGGAGAAAATGACGTACATTACGGCTTTATCGAGGCGTTTATTGAGCAGCTTAGCGAGAAGTACAACATCCGCGAAATTGTCTTTGAGCGACGTGACGCGGTACAGATGGTGCAAAACCTCGAGGGGATGAGCTTCACCGTTGTTCCATTCGGGTAGGGCTTTAAGGATATGGGGGCACCAACCAAGGAGTTGATGAAGCTGACGCTGGAAAAGAAATAGCGCACGGCGGGCATCCCGTCATGCGCTGGATGGCAGACAATATATTCATTCGCACCGACCCTGCAGAAAACATCAAGGCAGACAAGGAAAAATCCACCGAGAAGATCGACGGCGTGATTGCGCTCATCATGGCACTTGACCGTGCGATTCGGTGTGGGAATGAGATACCTCCGCATGTGTCTATGATGAGCGAGGAATTTTGTTGCTGTGAATTAGTGTTTATTCGAGCGGTTCCAGTTTTGACAGCGTGACCTTGTCGTATGCACCGTTTTTCTTATCTTCGGGATGGGGTTCCAATCCGATGATGGTAATATCTTTCTGCTCTGGGCCATGGAATACCCATATGAATCGAAAAATCCATATTCAGAATCCGGAGAGGTCAATCGGTGCAGAAACTTTTCCTGCATTCAGATTGCGGATGGATTCATCCATCATCTGTAGCGTACGTTTCGATATTTCCTCTGGACGAACCAGTTCTCGCGGCTCTAGCAGGATGATGCCGTTATCGTATTCCTGTACTTCGTAATAATCATATTTAGCACCGCGCAGTGTCAGACGTTTCTTTGCATCCAAGTGAGCCTGATAGCGACCTTTGATTGCAGCTTGCATACATATTCCTCCGTTCTAAGGAGTGGGATTTCCCACATTTGATATGGTTAGTATAAATCAAATTCGAATATTGTGCAAGACATGGGGATTGGGAGATTGCAGCGGACATAAAAATTACAAACCTGAAATGGAGGTTTCCATGAACTTCTTCACAAAACTCTTCCGTTCACGGGACAAGCCCAAGAATCACCTCGGCGGCTTGTCCTTTTTGTTTGGACAGACAGCGGCGGGCAAGGCGGTCAATGAGAGGACTGCGATGTAGACAACAGCGGTTTACGCTTGCGTGCGCATCCTTGCCGAATCCATCGCAGGATTGCCGCTCCACGTCTATAAATACAAAGGGCAGGGAAAAGAGCGTGTGTATCTACCTCACTTTCGTTGGATTTTCTATATATTTTCATTATACTACAGTCCACCCAATAATATGATCAGAAACACATAAAAAACACTAACTTTAATTTTTCGACTTGCATTAACAAAAGAACTATGCTATTATTTCTAACAGGTCGTATGAACGATATGCAGACAGAAGGGAATCACCATGACAAAGCCCCCCCATCGACAGATGAACAAATTCGGTTCTTGTCCCTTTGCTACGGCGCAAAAACTCATCGCAGGGAAATGGGCGATCCTCATCATGCGTACCCTTGCCGCCGGTGCAAGGCGCTTTGGTGAAATTCAAAAGGAAGTCGGCGCAACACAGGCGACACTTGCCACACAGCTGAAAACGCTTGAATATGAAGGCCTGCTGACACGCACCGCCTTCCCCGAAGTCCCGCCGCGCGTCGAATACGAGCTGACGCCAATCGGTTACGCGTTCACCCCCGTCCTCGATTGCATTGAAGTGTGGGGAAACCGCTACATCGACTATCTGCATCAACACACGACACAGGCAGAATCTCTGCCGCAGGAAGAACCCACTCTATCATCACATAACGAAAGGTGATGCCACATGAAAATCACATATTGGTCCGACTACGCCTGTCCCTTCTGCTACATCGGAGAGACACGCATGAAAAAAGCCATTGCCGCGATGGACACCACCGAGCCGATTGAACTTGAAATGAAAGCGTTCCAGCTTGATCCAAATGCACCGCGAAAATCCGTAGGCAACATGACCGACCTCTTCGTACACAAGTACGGATTCTCGCCAGATGAAGCAGAAAAGCGCATCGACAGCATTACTGCCATGGGCAGACAGGAAGGACTGAACTTCAACTTTGTCGATGCCCAGTTTGTCAACACCGTGGATGCACATCGTTTGACCAAGTATGCACAAAGCAAAGAGCCGGAGAAAGCCGACCGTCTTATCGAGGTTCTCATGGATGCCTATTTCGGCAAAAATGCCGCCCTCTCCGAACCCGATGTTCTGCGCTGTGCGGCACAGTCGGCAGGTCTTAATATGGAAGAAGCGGAAAAAGTGATCAAGTTCGACACGCTCTATCTGGACGAAGTGCAGCAGGATGAAACGGAGGCCTATATGCGTGGCGTTAGCTCCGTGCCGCTCTTTATCATCGGTGATGAACGCATTGCCGGCGCAGACAGCATCACACGGATGAAAGCCGCACTCCAAAAGGCACTGGAAAAATAATTTTTGTAGGTTGTAAAATCAAGTTGCACAGGAAAAATTCCATAGCGGAAGCCTTATGGTAAAATAGAGTTGAACAGACCAATCTACCAAAGAAGTCACGCTATGGAACAACTAGAGTGTACCACAAAATCGGAGCATCGCAAAGGGGCACATCTCACTTATGAAGAGCGCGTCATCATCCAGATCAGACATAGAGACGGACGCTCCCTTCGCAGCATCGCACAGGAGATCGGCTGCGCGCCCAACACCGTACACAACGAACTGAGGCGGGGCAGAGTTCTGCTCCACAACGGGAAGCGTCTCGGCTATGACAAGGATTTCCAAATCAACGAAGAACAGGCAAAAATCGTGAGACTCATCTACAAACTCTTCCTTGGCGGCCGATCCTTCTATGCCATCACAAAAGAGTTGGAGAAGCGCGGCATCAAATCTCCGTCGGGAAAGGACAAGTGGTACATCTCCACAGTGCGCTCCATCCTTACAAATGAGAAGTACCGTGGCGATGCACTGATCCAGAAAGAGTATACGGCAGACTTCCTCGATAAGACGCGACGGAAGAACACCGGGGAGATTCCGCAGTATTATGTGGAGGAACACCATGAGGCGATTATTCCACCGGACTTATTCGACTTTGTGCAGTCGGAGATAAAACGCAGAGAGCAGAACGGCAAGCACAGCGGTGTGAGCATCTTCGCAAACAAAATCAAATGCGGCTGCTGCGGCTGTTGGTACGGAGCGAAGGTATGGCACTCGACCGACAAATACCGCAGGGTGATCTACCGCTGCAACAAGAAATATTCCCAAAAGGGAAAGCCGTGCAGCACGAGGCATCTGACGGAAGAGGAAATCAAATGGATTTTCGTCAAAGCACTGAACTCCTTGGTAGAGGTCAAAGAGAACGTGATTGCAGAACTCACGGAGCTGATTGACAGTGTTTGCCAAACGGAGGAGCTGACGGAGGAACGGGATAAAGTAGAGCAGGAACTCGGCAGTTTGACAGAACACCTTGAAACGCTGATTCGCGAGAATGCACGGGTGGCACAGGATCAGAATGCGTATCTGAAACAGGAAAACGAGATTCGTGCACGCTATGTGGAAAAGCAGGGGAATTTGGAGAAGTTGGACGAGCAAATTGCCGAGAGGGAGAGTAAGAGAAACACCTTGGAGACCATAATTCAAGTGATATGTGGTATCAACGAGGAGCAGGCTGAGTTTGACGAGGATTTGTGGAGCGGACTGCTCGATTACATTGTGGTCAAGAAGGACGGGCAGATTGTTGTTGTTTTTAAGGGTGGGATTGAGAGTGGCATTGGAGGATGACGCTCATTAGATTGGTACAGTGTATTTGCTCCATCAAGAGAATAAACTGAACAACGATGAAAATTTATTGAGATGGACAGGAAAAAGACAGATAAAAAAGAACTCTTTAATAAAAATTCTTCCCTAACACATTCTTTTGTCGATATTTTTCTTGTACTGCACGGAGAAAAAGCGTACAATCAAACACAAGGCAGATGTTATTATGAAGTAGGAGGGGGATCTATGGAGGTCAATGCAAATCTGGCACAGGATGTGTTCAAGGATGCAGGTGAGAGCGTCATTTTCGTCATGCTCTCACTGAAACGCGAGGATATTGAGAAGGAGCGGGAGATCATCGCCGATATGGCAGATCGGATGGAGGCGATTCAGCGCTCGATGAACATCCGCGTCGCACCGGAGACGGTGAAGCTCTCGTTTGGGTTCAGCAACCGTGCGTGGGAATATCTCTTTCCAACGGCAAAGAAGCCGAAGGAACTCGAGGATTTCCAGGGGGTAAACGGCGAACACCACACGGCACCTGCGACACCTGCCGATCTCTTTCTCCATGTGCGTGCGGGTCAGGCGGCAACAAGCTATCTCGTCGTCGATCAGATCATGAGCTTCTTTCGTCCTGTCGTGGACGTGGTAGATGAGACACACGGCTTTCACTATCTTGAGGGACGTGCAATCATTGACTTCATTGACGGAACGGAGAATCCCGTCGGTGAGGAGGCAAAGGAGTGGGCGATCATCGGTGCGGAGGATCCGGAGTTCATCAACGGCTCCTATGCTTTTGCACAGAAATACATTCACGACCTCGACGCGTGGCGGGCACTCCCGACCGAGGTGCAGGAGAAGTATGTCGGCCGGAGGAAATACAGCGATCTTGAACTCTCCGACGAGGAGAAGGATCCGCGTGCGCACAACATCATCTCGCAGGACAACCGCGATGGTGAGGAGCACAAGATCGTGCGCATGAACGTCGTCTTTGCGAATCCCGGCGAGGGGGTGCGCGGCACCTATTTCATCGGCTACGCACGCCATTGGAATGTGACACGGCAGATGGTCACCAATATGTTTACGCAGGATGACCGCCTACTCGAATATTCGACCGCCGAAAAGGGGCAGCTCTTCTTCATTCCGTCGAAGGAAATCTTAGGGCGTATCGCCGAGGGGGAATTGTTCTAGGGAGCATTGAGTATATCGGTATACACTGGGGAATGTGGTATCAGTCAAGAAATTTTGTGTTACAATATCGGGTGTTGAAAGATCATTGATCTTTTTGGAGGGAACACAATATGGAAGAAGTATTAAAAAAACAGAAGCTGAGGTAGAGCATCTGGAAAAGAAGGCTGTACAGCTTGGCAAAGAGGCTGCCAAAAAAAGATGAGCATCGTCGGCGTGATTGCCTCCGGTCTGTCCATTTGTATGTACGTTTCCTATATCCCGCAGATCCTTGGAAATCTGTCCGGTCATCAGGGAGACTGGATTCAGCCGTTCGTCGCATTCATCAACTGCACGATGTGGGTTGGATACGGGTTTTTCAAAAAGCAGCGCGACTGGCCGCTCGTAATCGCCAATTCTCCGGGCATCATCTTTGGTCTGACGGCTGCGATTACCGCTCGTCTCTAAATGCGTAAACACAGCAGCCAATACAAATGATGTGAATTTCCGTGAGTTCGCGGGACTGTTGCACGAAGTTAGAAAACTTCGTGCAACAGTCCCTTTTTGTCGAACGGATTCCACTCAGTCTGCAAGCACATCGGTGTATTCCTCCCTGCCGCGCATCATCTTCTCTGCATAGGAGCAGATGGGGACGATCTTCTTCCCTGTATGGCGCCGCCTCGGCGATGATCTTCTCGATGAGGCGGCGGGCGATGCCCTGCCCTCCGTAGGCGGGGTCAACCTCGGTATGTGTGATGACCCAGCATCCGCGCGCCTCCTCAAGCTCTGCGACGCCGACGCGTGTTTCGCCGTCATAGGCCGCGCTGCGGAAATGTTCGGGTTCAAATACGATCTGCATGGTGATTCCTCCTTTGCCCGTATTGTAACGCATGAGGAATGTGCCTGTCCAGTATGCGGCAGCAGATTATAAATTGTGCACAGCAGGAAATCGGAGGGCTTTTCTCGAATACCGAATGCAAGAGTGTTTCACTGACGAAAAGGGGGAAATTATGGACAAGAAAGGGTATGCTCTGTTGAGCGATCCGTTTCAAAACAAGGGGACGGCGTTCAGTGCTGACGAGCGCGCACAGTTTGGACTTACGGGCCTCCTGCCGCCGCATGTTGACACGATTGCGGAGCAGGCGCAGCGCATCTATCAGCAGATGGAGCGCAAGAGCTCGGGGCTCGAGAAGCGCCGCTTCCTGATGGACGTGTTCAACCGCAACCGCCGCCTGTTCTACTATGTGTTTCGTCAGCATATCGCAGAGCTCATGCCGATTGTCTACGATCCCGTGATCGCCGAGAGCATTGAACAGTACAGCGAGCAGTTTATCAACCCGCAGGAGACGGCATATCTCTCGATCGATCACCCGGAGGCGGTCGAGACGACGCTGCGGCAGGCGGCGGGCGACCGGGAGATCCGTCTCATCGTTGCAACGGACGCAGAGGGCATTCTCGGCATCGGCGACTGGGGGACGGACGGTGCCGATATCGCCGTCGGGAAGCTGATGGTCTATACCGCAGCAGCGGGAATTGACCCCACGTCGGTGCTGCCGGTCATGCTCGACTGCGGGACGAACCGCGAGAGCCTCCTGCAGGATCCGCTCTACCTCGGCAATCGTCACGAACGCGTGCGGGGCAAGGCATACGACGACTTCATCGATGCCTTTGTGCAGACGGCGGAGCGGCTTTTCCCACGCCTCTATCTCCACTTCGAGGACTTTGGACGGCCGAACGCCGCGCCGATTCTGCGCCGGTACCAGAAGACCTATCCCGTCTTCAACGACGACTGTCAGGGGACGGGCATCATCACGCTCGCAGGACTCCTTGGCGCGATGAAGATCACGGGGCAGAAGCTCACGGAGCAGAGATACATGTGCTTCGGCGCGGGGACGGCGGGCGCGGGCATCACGAGCCGTATTTGCCGCGAGATGGTCGAGCAGGGGCTCAGCGAGGAGGAGGCGCGCGGGCATTTCTACCTCGTGGACAAGCAGGGCCTCCTCTTTGACGACATGGGCGACCTGACGCCGGAGCAAAAGCCATTCGCGCGAAAACGCAGCGAGTTTGAACATGCGGATTCGCTCACGACGCTTACGGCCGCCGTGATGGCGGTAAAGCCGACCATCCTTGTCGGCACGTCGACAATGCCGGGCGCGTTCACGGAGACGATCGTGCGAGCGATGGCATCGTGGTGTGATCGTCCGATCATTTTTCCGCTGAGCAATCCGACGGAGCTTGCCGAGGCGACAGCGGAGGACCTCATTCGCTGGTCGGACGGGCGTGCGTTGGTTGCGACCGGCGTTCCGCGTGATCCGGTCTCCTACCGAGGAACGACCTACGAGATCGGACAAGCGAACAACGCACTTATCTATCCGGGACTCGGCCTCGGCAGCATGGCGGTCGATGCGAAGCTCGTGACCGATGAGATGATCTCGGCCGCGGCGCATTCACTCGGCGCATTCCTTACGCCCGAGGCAAAGGGCGCTGCCGTCATTCCGCCCGTTACGCGCCTCATTGAGTTCTCTGCCGCCGTCGCTGTTGCCGTTGCGGAGTGTGCCGTGAAGCAGGGACTGAACCGACGCGCGGTCGCGGATGTAAAGGCCGCTGTCGAGGAAATGGTCTGGAAGGCGGAATACTGACGCATTGAGAAAGGGGCTGTTGCACGAAACCAACGTGTAGCAGCCTCAATTTTGTGGAAAAAACACAGAAGGAGGTGTTGCCCCATGAGTGACCGACTTCTCCCCTATGAAACCATTGTAAAGGCACATGAGGGCGACCCCCATAGCAATAGAATGGTTCTGTTCATCAGTTACCATATGATATGATCCTTTCTCGTTTTTTTCAGCCAATCCAAGAGGAATTGACGGAATGTACGCGCCGCTTCGGTGAGGATGACGGTCTTGTCCTGTATGAGGCATACCTCCTGCCCCATATCTTTTCCGTCGCCAAGTTCTCGCATGACAATGTCTGGCTGTCTGTTCATGACGGCTGCGTAGTCGTAGCCGAGATTGATCGCAGGATTATGACGCAGCAGATCAACAATGAGGGATTCATCGGCAGTTTCGGCTAGAATCTCGATTTTGAGACCTGGCAGGAGGATGTGTTTGTCGATATTGTGACGGAAACAGTGATAGGCGCGTCCTTTACTGATGATCATTTGCCCGTCGAGATCTGTGTAGGTGATACGGCTCTTTTCTGCCAAGGGATGATGCGCAGAGAGACGAGCACAGTAGCGGGAGAAAAAGAGTACGTCCCCTTGAAAGCGTGTCTGATCAAAAGGGGCGGTGACAATGGAAAAATGAGATCGCTTTGTTAGAAGTCCCTCCATTGCATCGTCGTCTGTTGTATCGACAATGCTCAGAATAATGCTCGGATGAGCAGTATGAAAATCCTGTAGAAATTGCGCTCCGAGATAAGAAAAGACGTGATCCAGTGCAAAAATGGTAACGACACTTTTTGAATGGGTGGCGAGGGATTTCATGCTTTCGATGGATTGATATTCATCCAGCATACGTTGAACGTGGGGCAGTAGTGCTGCTGCATAATCGGTCGGAATGATTCCGCGTGGGGTACGGGTGAAAAGCGGCTGCCCAAGCTCCTCCTCCAATGATCTCATCGCTCTGCTGAGACCTTGTCTTGCAACATAAAGATGATCTGCTGCCGTCTGGATATTGCCGCAGCGATAGACCTCAATAAAATACTCCATCTGTTTTCGATTCATCTTCATACCTCCCGCCTGCTTCATCGGTATCTATTCTACTGCAACAATATTGTTGCGGCAAGCCCCGTTGTTTTTCTTGTCGTCATGAGGGAAGTACACTATACTGTGAAGCAGATCAACCAAATGATGAACAGGAGAAACACTTATGAAACTCACACAGATTCGCAATGCAACAAACCGTTTGGACTATGCAGGGAAAGTCTTTCTGATTGACCCGTGGCTTGCACCGAAACATCAGCTGTCGTTCGTCGATATTCCAGGCATGCCGTTCCATGTCCCTGATCAGATGAAGGAGCATCTTCCAATGCCGTTCTATGATTTGCCAATGAATACAGAGCAGATTTTGAGCGGTGTTGACTACTACATCGTTACGCATCTGCATCCCGATCATATTGATATGGCACCGGACGGGACGGTCGGTGCGCCGCTTGATAAGGCATTTCCAGTCATCTGTCAGTCGGAGGAGGATGCCTCTGTTCTGCGGAGTTCCGGGTTTTCAGAGGTAATCGTCTTGCCGACAAGCGGTATGGAGTTCGGTGCGGCGAGACTGACCCGTGTCCCTGCCCTGCACGGCACCGTTGTTCCGTGCGGTGACGCGATGGGGATTGTGTTTGAGGCACCGGAGGAGAACACCTTCTATTTGGCAGGGGATACGGTCTGGTATTCCGGCGTAGCTGAGACACTGCGGAACTATCAGCCTGAGGTGATTGCCCTGAACTGTTGTGCCGCAGAGACCGTGGAAAACGGACGCCTCATCATGAACGATGAGGATGTTCAATGCGTTGCAATGACTGCGCCTAACGCCCGTCTTTATCTGACGCACTTGGACAACGTCGCACATGCTGCGCTTACGAGGCATACACTGCGAGGATGTTTGGCACGTCGCGGCGTGGTGAATTATGATATGCCATCCGATGGTGCGTCGGTTGAATATAAAGCCGCAACAGTCGGAGCTTAATTCCTGTCATACGGTAAATTCCGCACACAAAAGAGATTCCATTCGCCCCACCTAGCGACTGGAATCTCTTTTTGTTGCAAAAAATCATTAGGAAACACACCCTCTCTTGTGTTATAATTTTCTTATATTTAAAACGTGGGAGGGAAGGCCGTTGTTTGCAAAGACTTATGGTGCGACGACCCTCGGGATTGACGGACGGATTATCGACGTTGAGATGGATGTGTCGCCCGGGCTGCCGGGCTTTGAGCTGGTGGGGCTTCCCGATACGTCGGTGAAGGAGTCGAAGGAGCGGGTGACAGTCCATCTCGTTTAACCATATTGCTCGGTCAAAGTGCAGAATACAGAAGTGGGATTTTGGTATTCGCCGCAATTTTCCATCAAAAGCAGGATTAAATCTCATCAATGGAGAAAAATAGTAAACAAAAGAAACAGCATTCCAATCAAAAAGAGGTGCAGCTTTGTGTTTGCTAAATCGTATGGTGCGGTGACGTTCGGGGTCGATGGGAGGATCGTCGATGTCGAGGTCGATGTTTCTTATGGATTTCCTGCTTTCGACATCGTCGGGCTTCTTGATACGGCGGTGAAGGAGTCGCGTGAGCGGGTACGCACGGCGATCAAGAATACGGGCGTGAAGCTCAAGCCTGCGCGGGTGACGATCAATCTTGCGCCAGCAGATATACGAAAGGACAGCTCGGGACTCGATCTGCCGATCGCCGTCGGGCTTTTGGCGGCGTATGGGCTGATTCCGACAGAGCGCATTGAGCACGCCTTGTTTGCAGCAGAGCTTTCGTTGGAGGGGGAGCTTCGGAGTGTGCGCGGCGTGCTCTCCATGACGGTCGGGGCGAAGGAGCATGGCTTTCGTGAAATCTTCGTCGCGCCCGGCAACGGCAGTGAGGCATTGCTCGTCGATGGCATCCGCGTGTATGCGCCGAAAAACTTGCGCGAGCTGTACGATTTTCTCTTGGGCAAGGCGGAATTGCTTCCGTTGGAGGTGAATCCCAGTGCACCAAGCGATATGGAAGTGCCTTCAGATGACTTTGCCGATGTGCAGGGGCAGTTCTTCGCCAAGCGTGCGCTTGAGATCGCAGCGGCAGGCGGGCATAATCTTCTGATGGTCGGCGTGCCCGGCTCGGGCAAGACGATGCTCGCGCGGCGCCTGCCGTCGATTCTGCCGCCGATGACGCGGCAGGAGGCGCTTGAGGTGACGAAGATCTACAGCATCGCGGGGCTCTTGAAGGACGGCAGCGGCCTCGTCGAGACGCGTCCCTTTCGCAGTCCGCATCATACGACGTCGACGGTGGCGATGATCGGCGGCGGCAGCATCCCGCGCCCGGGCGAGGTGACGCTCTCGCATCACGGCGTGCTGTTTCTCGACGAGCTGCCTGAGTTCGGCAAGTCGACGCTCGAAGTCCTGCGCCAGCCGTTGGAGGACGGCGCTGTAACCGTGGCGCGGGTCAATGCGACTTTGACGTTTCCCTCTCGTATCATTTTGGTCGTGGCAATGAATCCTTGTCCGTGCGGCTATTTTGGCGATAAGGAGAAGAGCTGCGACTGCACACCGAATGAGATCAAGCGCTATACGCGGAAGATTTCGGGGCCGCTGCTCGACCGCATCGACATTCATGTCCATGTGCCGCGCGTCAAGTACGAGGATATGACATCCGTGGAGAAGGCGGAATCTTCGGCTGCGATTCGGGAGCGTGTCCTGGCTGCGCGTGAGATTCAGATGGAGCGGTTACAGGAATGGGGCATATTCTGCAACGCGCAGATGAGCCATGCGATTTTGAAAAAGACGTGCCATCTTGAGCCAGAGGCGCAGAATCTCTTGGCGCAGGCATTTCAAGTCATGAATTTATCAGCACGCTCGTATGACCGCATCATCAAGGTCGCACGCACGATTGCCGATCTCGACGGAGCGGCGACGATCGAGGCGAAGCATGTGGGAGAAGCCATACAATTGAGGGACGATGTGGGGCTGAGTGTGGAATGATTGAGAAGTAATGTTGATGGAGGAATGTTTATGGCATCGACGAAAGAGTATCTGGAGTTCGTATTGGAACAGCTATCCAGTTTAGAAGATATTTCCTATCGTGCTATGATGGGCGAGTACATCCTATATTATAAGAAAAAAATCTTCGGAGGAATTTACGATGATCAATTCCTTGTGAAGCCGGTCAAGGCAGCTGTTGTGCATATGCCGGATGCAGCGTATGAACTGCCTTATGAGGGGGCGAAGGAAATGCTGTTGGTGGATCGTTTGGATGATAAGGCGTTTTTGAGCGAGTTGGTGCGTGCGATGTATGAGGAACTGTCTGTGCCGAGAGAGAAAAAGAAATGAAATATTGCTCTATCCGTAAAATAGTGATATAGTGATAGCGAAAGAGTCGATGATTACTGTATTCTGGGAGGAAACAGATGTTTAATTTCAAGAACAAGGACTCGGAGTTTTTCGACTTGTTCCTCGAAAGCGCCCAGTATTTCCATAAATGCGCTGTGATGATGGATGAGGTCATGCAGGACTACAGCAAGGCGGAAGCGAAGATGCGCGAGATCATCGATCTTGAGCATGAGGCCGATGCCGTCAATGACAGGATTATTGACAAGCTCAACCAGACATTCATCACGCCGATCGATCGTGAGGATATCTATGCGCTCGCCAACGGCTTGGACGATGGCGTTGATTTCCTGCAGGGTACGCTGCAGCGCGTCGTCATGTATCATATCGCTGGTGTTCGTGACAGCGCGATCGCCCTCACGAAACTCCTCATCGAATGTACGGAGGAGATGATGAAGGCGTTCAAGCTCTTGAAACATGTGAAAAAGAACCAGAATGAGATCTTAAAGTGTACGCACCGCATCAGCAGTTTGGAGAGCGAAGGGGATCGCGTCTATCGCAATGAGGTCGCCAATCT
The DNA here is from genome assembly GCF_000292955.1 of Selenomonas sp. CM52. Taxonomy (NCBI): domain Bacteria; kingdom Bacillati; phylum Bacillota; class Negativicutes; order Selenomonadales; family Selenomonadaceae; genus Selenomonas; species Selenomonas sp. CM52. Next base: position 75,022 of record NZ_ALNM01000025.1, on the reverse strand, counting down.
CTTTGAGAATCTCAAAGATCCCATCGAACTCATCAAATGGAAGGATCTTCTGGAATATCTGGAGGATACACTCGATCATTGCGAGAAGGTCGCGGACATGGTGCGCGGCGTGGTGATGAAGTATGCATGAGCTGCAGTTTCTTATACTGACGGTTATCGTGCTTGCCTTGCTGTTTGACTTCATCAATGGTTTTCATGATACGGCAAATGCCATCGCCACGTCCGTTTCGACACGCGCCATCAAGCCCGCACATGCCATCATCATGGCGGCTGCTTTAAACTTCCTCGGTGCGATTTACAGCACGGGCGTTGCAAAGACGATTGGCGGTGACATCGTTGCGAGCGCGGAGATGGTTGATGAGCATATCATCATAGCAGCTCTCATGGGATCGATCGTTTGGAATCTTTTCACTTGGTATGTGGCGATGCCAAGCAGCTCTTCACATGCGCTGGTCGGCGGTATTATCGGTGCGGTGCTCGTTTCCACGGGAAGCACGGGATTGAATTTCATAGGTATAGGCAAGATCGTCCTGTCGTTGATCGCGTCGCCGCTCTTGGCGATTTTTTCCGGCTTCATTGTCATGACAGTGCTCTTTCTGTTGTTTGGCCGCTTCGCACCGTCGGCGCTCAATGGGCGCTTCAAAAAGATGCAGATTCTCTCGGCTGCGACCATGGCTTTTTCACATGGCTCGAACGATGCGCAGAAGTCGATGGGTATCATCACTCTGGCGTTGCTTTCTGGCGGCTATCTGTCGAGCTTTGAGGTTCCCGATTATGTGAAGTTCCTATGCGCGGCGGCGATGGCGTGCGGCACGGCGCTCGGCGGCTGGCGCATCATCCGCACGATTGGCGGTAAGATCTTCAAGCTTGAGCCGATCAGCGGCTTCGCTGCCGATCTCAATTCTTCCATCGTCATTTTTTCGGCGACGCTTCTGCATCTGCCCGTCAGTACGACACATGTTGTTTCCGGATCGATCATGGGCGTTGGCACGGCGAAGCGCATTCGTGCCGTGCGTTGGGGAGTTGCGCAGCAGATGCTCGTGGCATGGGTGCTGACGATTCCGTGTACGGCTGTCATGGGGGCATTGGCATATCAGATTGTTCTTTGGATTTTTTAGGAAATTACTGCTCATGGATTCTTATGTTGCTATCAATGGCTGGAAATGGACGCTTTCGGCGTGCTTTTCAGCCATTTCTTTTTATAGGAATCCCTTATAGTTTGTCGTTTGACTGTACAGGATGGTAGGAGGAAGAGATATGCGCTGGGAGAAGGGAATGGGGCGGGAGATTCCTGCCGAAATGACGCTGTTGGAGCTTGCGCAGGAGGTACAGAAAAAAGGGGAGCCGCTTATCGTGGCAGCGCGTGTGGATAATGTGCTGCGCGATTTGCAGACGCCTGTCGGAGATTTTCATACGATCGAGCTTGTTGATACGAGGAGCGAGTTCGGACGGCGCATCTATCGCCGATCTGTGGTATTCTTGCTCATCATGGCGGTGCGGGAACTTTATTCCGAGACGGAGGTCGTCGTACAGTTCACAGCGCACAAGGGGCTTTATTGTGCCATACAGTCGCCGTTCGATGTGACAGAGAGCGTGGTGCTTGAGTTGGAGCAGCGCATGCGCGAGATTGTTGCAGAGAACCGTCCGATCGTCAAGAAGCGCCTGCAGAGAGAGGAAGTCGTGCAGCTCTTCAAGAAATCAGAGCAGATTGAAAAGGCGAATCTCGTCATGTCTCTTGAGACAGAGAAGGCAAGCCTTTACTACTGTGGCGAGTTTTATGACTATCTGTTTGGCCCGATGGTGTCTGCGACGGGCGTTTTGGATAAGTTCGCTCTCGATGCCATGCCAGGCGGCGTTTTGCTGCGCACGCCGGAACCGAGCGCGCCTGAGATCGTGCCTGCGTTCAAGGAGCAACCGAAGTTCGGCAGCATCCTCATGGAGGCGGAGCGCTGGGCGAGTGTCCTGCACTGTGACTATGTATCTGATCTCAACCGTTATATCCGTCGCGGTGAGGTGGCTGACATCATCCATGTATCGGAGGCTCTGCACGAAAAGAAGATTGCCGAGATTGCCGATCATATTGCATCGAACATCAAGGAACTGCGTCTCATCTTGATTGCGGGGCCGTCGTCTTCGGGCAAGACCTCGTTCGCTCAGCGCCTGCGCATCCAGCTTCGCGTCAACGGCATCGAGCCGGTTTCCATCTCGCTTGACGACTACTTCCGCAACTGGGAGGATACGCCGCGCACGAAGGACGGGGCGTATGACTTTGAAAATATCGGCGCACTCGATGTCGAGCTGTTCAATGACCATCTTGTGCGCTTGTTGAATGGCGAGGAAGTTATCCTGCCGCATTACAACTTCCTCACGGGGAAACGCGAGGTGGGATCGGAGCATCTTTCCATCGCGCCGACATCGCCGTTGATCGTCGAGGGCATCCATGGCCTCAACGAGGCATTGACCGCCTCTGTGCCGCGAGGCAAGAAGTTTAAAATCTACATCAGCGCTTTGACGCAGCTCAATATCGACGCGCACAACCGCATACCGACGACAGATGCACGGCTTCTGCGCCGCATGGTGCGCGACTATCAGTTCCGTGGCGCCTATGCCTTGAAGACTTTGCGTCAGTGGCCTGATGTGCGTGCGGGGGAGGAGAAGAACATCTTTCCATTTCAAGAGGAGGCGGATGCGATGTTCAATTCGGCTCTGATTTATGAGCTTGCTGTATTGAAGCGCTACGCCGTGCCGCTTCTTGAGATGGTGCCGCGTGATGTGCCTGAGTACACCAAGGCGAACCGCTTGCTCGATTTCTGCCGTTGCTTTTCTGACATCACGGAGGAATACGACATTCCGAACAATTCGCTCCTGCGCGAATTCATCGGTAAATCGATCTTCTTCAAATAGGAGAGGGGAAGTGAAGAAGAGGTTAAATGGCACGGTTCTAAATAACAAAGGGGCTCCTCCACAGACTCGAAAGAGTCTGCGGAGCTCCTTCTGCGATAAGTTATACGCACAAACGTCCACTTTGTGGACAGTCGTCGCCGTCTTTAATAAAAATTTGCCAATTAGTCTGCACCCTTCGGACTTGGCTTCTTGGACTTTCGCTGTCAATTTATTTACAAATGATTATATGGGGTGTTCCTATGCCGCGCAGTAAAGCGGAATTAAGAACAGAATCATTCGCGCGCAACGAAGAAGTGACTTTTATGCATCAGGATTTCGCATTTTGTCGCAGTCCCTTGTTCTTTTGCATTTTTGCGTGTTCGTCGAGGATTTTCTGCATGGCGTCCGCCTTTTTCTCGACGCGCTTCTCGTAGTACCAGGCGCCGATGACGAGGAGGACGGCTGCGATGCATACGAGAACGAGGCGCGTCGGGTCGGGATTCTTGAGCACGGTGTCGTGCCCGATGATCGCCTCGATGGCGGTCGAGGGAAATTTGCCGACGCAGGAGGAGATGACGTAGTCCCTAAGGCTGATGGCGCTCAGGGCGCCGAGTGCGTTCAAGAGCGCACTCGGCACATAAGGCACCATGCGTGCGATGAGCATGACGGTGAAGCCGTTCTTGCCGCTGTAGGCGTCGACCTTCTTGAGCCTCGGGTGCTTGGCAATCAGCTGTTCTGCCGAGGCGCGGAAGAGAAAGCGCAGCAGCAGGAAGCTGATCGTGACGCCGACGGTCTCGGCGATGACGGAGAGGACGATGCCCGGCACAATGCCGAAGATCAGGGTGTTCGCCGTGGAGAAGATGATGGCGGGCGGAAAGCCGATGGCATTGACGAAGAGCACGAGCCAGAAGCTGAAGAACATCGCCCAAGAGCCGAAAGAGCGGATGTATTCTGCCGTCGCAAGGAGATCGCCGCTCCTTAAGACCTGCCAGAGTTCGGGAAAAAAGGTCGGATTGGCAAGGTGGATTGCATAGAGGAGAGCGCACGAGAGAAAGAGGGCGACGAGCTTGACGATGTTCATGGGATTCTTGAGCATGGACGGCCTCCTTCGATCCAATAGAAAAGACGGCTTTATTATAGCAGAGATTCGTTGGTTTTGCACGCGGCAAACCGCGAGCATCGAATGAATAATCTGTGGGAGAAATGCTTGTATTTCCCATTTGAGTATGGTATCATGAATAGTATGGCAAAATGGGATTGCAAGGGGGATGCCCTTGCTTTTGTCCCTTGGAAACCATCGATGAAGGAACATTTAGGAGGGTATTTCATACTATGAAGGTTACTGCAGAGAAGATGGACAACCACGAGGTCGTGCTGACAATAGAGGTAGAAGCGGAGGTCTTGAAGAAGGCCGAGGCGAAGGCTTGCAAGGACCTTGCAAACCGCGTGAGCATCCCGGGCTTCCGCAAGGGCAAGGCGCCGCGCCATATCATCGAGCAGCGCATCGGCAAGCAGGCGATTCTTGATACGGCATTTGACGCCGTGGCGGACAAGGCGTTTGCCGACGCCCTGAAGGAGCAGGACGTGACCCCTGTTTCGCGCCCCGATATCGAGGTCGTGACACTGGAAGAGGGAAAGGATGTCATCTTCAAGGCACGCTTCACGGCAAAGCCCGAGGTAACGCTCGGCGAGTACAAGGGTATCCAGGTTGAAAAGAAGGTCGATGAGATCACGGATGAGGACATCGACAAGGAAATCGAGAGCATGCGTCGTCGCCGCAGCCAGATGGTCGATGCCGCCGAGGGCGCTGAGGTCAAGAACGGCGACCTCGTGACGCTTGATTTCAAGGGCTTCGTTGACGGAGAGGCATTTGAAGGCGGCGAGGGCAAGGACTATCCGCTCGAAATCGGCTCGAACCGCTTCATCCCGGGCTTCGAGGATCAGCTCATCGGTGCGAAGATCGGCGAGGCGCGCGACGTCAATGTGACGTTCCCCGAGGAGTACCACTCTAAGGATCTCGCAGGAAAGCCCGCAAAGTTCGAGTGCACGATTCACAGCATCAAGGAGCGTCAGCTGCCTGAACTCGACGATGAGTTTGCCAAGAAGGTCAGCAAGTTCCAGACGGTCGAAGAGCTTCGTGCCGACATCCGCAAGAACCTTGAGCATGCCGCGCAGCAGAAGGCAGATAACGACTACAAGGTCGCCGTCATCGAGAAGGCGACGGAGAACATCACGGTCGACATTCCTGCCGTCATGATCGAGAACCGCGTGACGATGATGATTCAGGAGATGGCGATGCGCCTGGAGCAGCAGGGCATGAAGCTTGAGCAGTACCTGCAGTACGCGGGCACCGACCTCAACCAGATTCGCGAGCAGTACAAGAAGACGGCTGAGGAAAACGTCAAGACCGACCTCATGCTGGAAGCTGTGGCGAAGGCCGAAGACATCAAGGTCGAAGGCAAGGATCTCGACGACGAGGTTGCGGCGATGGCGCTGACCTACGGCGCGACGCCGGCGCAGGTCCGGAAGGTCGTCAAGGAGCAGGGTCGCATCGGCGATCTCATCACGACGGTTCTCAGAAAGAAGACGTCGCAGTTCATCTTGGACAACGCCGCGAAGTGATGTCACGTTCTTTCACGGTCGTTGACGTCGTCATATATGGAGTGATTGCATGAACAGCTATATGAACAGTTATGTTCCCATGGTGGTCGAGCGGTCGAACCGAGGAGAGCGCGCCTACGATATTTATTCGCGCCTCTTGAAGGATCGCATCGTCTTCGTCGGCGGGCCGATCGATGACAATGTCGCGAATGTTGTCGTCGCGCAGCTTCTCTTCCTTGAGTCGGAAGATCCCGATAAGGACATCCATCTTTACATCAACAGCCCGGGCGGCGTCGTGACGGCAGGTCTTGCCATCTACGACACGATGCAGTACATCCGCCCCGACGTGTCGACGATCTGCATCGGGCAGGCGGCGAGCATGGGCTCTTTGCTCCTGACGGCGGGCGCGAAGGGCAAGCGCTACGCGCTTCCTCTGGCACGCATCATGATTCATCAGCCTTTGGGCGGTGCACAGGGACAGTCGACGGACATCCAGATTCAGGCGAAGGAGATTCTGCGCCTCAGGGAAGTCGGCAACGACATCCTCGCCAAGCACACGGGGCAGCCGCGTGAAAAGCTCATTGCCGACACGGAGCGTGACAATTTCATGACGGCAGAGGAGGCGAAGGAATACGGTCTCATCGACGAGGTCATCACGCGTCCTGTCAAAATTGAGAAGCCCAAGGAGTAAGAGGTGGTATCATGTTGAAGTTTGGGGATGAAAAGGGCCAGCTCAAGTGCTCCTTCTGCGGCAAGTCGCAGGAACAGGTAAGAAAACTTGTGGCAGGTCCAGGCGTCTACATCTGCGATGAATGCATCGAACTTTGCAACGAGATCATCGAGGAAGAGTTCAGTGAAGATAGCGAAGTGGAACTCAAGGATGTGCCGAAACCGAAAGAGATTCGCCAGATCCTCGACCAATACGTGATTGGACAGGACGAGGCGAAGAAATCGCTTTCCGTTGCCGTCTACAACCACTACAAGCGAATCAACCGCACGCAGGGAAAGGCGGACGAGGTCGAGCTGCAGAAGTCGAACATCCTCATGATTGGTCCGACGGGCAGCGGCAAGACGCTCTTGGCGCAGACGCTCGCCAAGATCCTCAATGTACCGTTCGCCATCGCCGATGCGACATCCCTGACGGAAGCCGGCTACGTTGGCGAGGACGTGGAGAACATCCTCTTAAAACTCATCCAAGCGGCAGACTACGATGTGGAGAAGGCGGAGAAAGGCATCATCTACATCGACGAGATCGACAAGATTGCACGCAAATCGGAGAATCCGTCCATCACGCGCGATGTCTCGGGCGAGGGCGTGCAGCAGGCGCTCCTCAAAATCTTGGAGGGAACGGTGGCTTCCGTACCGCCGCAGGGCGGGCGCAAGCATCCGCACCAGGAACTCATTCAGATCGATACGACGAATATCCTGTTCCTGTGCGGCGGCGCATTCGACGGCATCGAGAAGATCATCGAGGCGCGTCTTGGCAAAAAGAACATGGGCTTCGGCGCGGAAATCGAGTCGAAGGTGGAGCGCAATATCGGGGAAACGCTGCGCCATATCCTGCCCGAGGATTTGCTGAAGAACGGCCTGATTCCCGAGTTCATCGGAAGACTTCCGATCGTTGTGACGCTCGAAGCGCTCGGCGAAGATACGCTCGTGCGCATCCTGACTGAGCCGAAGAACGCGCTCGTCAAGCAGTATCAGAAGCTCTTGGAGATGGACGGCGTGAAGCTCGATTTCGACGAAGAGGCGCTTCATCTGATTGCGAAGGAAGCCTTGAAGCGAAAGACGGGGGCGCGAGGTCTGCGCTCGATCATCGAGAGCATCATGCGCAACGTCATGTACGAGGTGCCGTCGGTCGACGGGGCTTCGCACTGTCGCGTCACGAAGGAGGTCATTTCGGGCAAGAAGGACCCTGTGCTGACGATTGACAAGGCGAAGGCGAAGACGAAAGGCACGGACAAGGAAGCATCGGCTTGAGCATCGAAAGGGGGCGCTGCGGCAAGCAGCGTCCCCTTTTTTCTATATTCAGGAGGATTGTTTATGTCGGAAATACGTAAGCTGCCGCTCCTGCCTCTGCGTGGAATGATTGTGTTTCCATTCATGATCATCCATCTCGACGTTGGCAGGGAGCGCTCCGTGGCAGCCTTGGAGGAAGCGATGGTGCGCGATCGTCAGATCCTGCTTGTGGCGCAGAAGAATGCGGAAACCGATGGGCCGGGAGAGAAGGATCTCTACGATGTCGGCACGATCGCCGAGGTGCGCCAACTCTTGAAGCTTCCGGGCGGCGCTTTGCGCGTGCTCGTCGAGGGGCAGAAGCGTGCGGCAATCGAAGCGTATGAAGAGATGGAAACCTTTGCCGAGGTGACGGTCGTCGAATACGCCGAGGTCGTGGAGGAATCCATGGAGATGGAGGCTTTGACGCGCGCCGTCGTGCATGAATTCGAGCAATGGGTGAAACTCAGCAAGAAGATTCCCGCCGAGACGCTTGTTTCCGTGGCGATTCTCGACGATGCGGGACGCTTGGGCGACCTCATCGCCAGCCACTTGAGCCTTAAGGTTGAGGACAGGCAGGCGCTCCTTGAGCAGATCAACATCAAGAATCGCATGGAGCTTCTCTACAAGATTCTGGCACGTGAGCTTGAAGTGCTTGAGATGGAGCGCAAGATTGGCATGCGCGTGCGCAAACAGATGGAAAAGATCCAGAAGGACTATTACCTGCGCGAACAGATCAAGGCGATTCAAAAGGAGCTGGGCGACGAGGACGACAAGGCGGCGGATATCGAAGCGTACCGCAAGAAACTCGCCGAAGGCGGCTATCCCGAGGACGTACAGAAGACGATCGAGAAGGAAATCCACCGCATGGAGGGGCAAGCGAGCATGTCCGCCGAGATGGGCGTCATACGCACCTATATCGAGACATTGCTTGAGCTTCCGTGGATGATTTCCTCGGAGGACAACATCAACATCAAGGCGGCGGAAACGGTCTTGAACGAGGATCACTACGGACTCAAGAAGGTCAAGGAGCGCATCCTCGAATACCTCGCCGTCCACCAGCTCACGAAGGAGCAGCATGCGCCGATCCTGTGCCTCGTAGGCCCGCCGGGCGTTGGCAAGACGTCTCTGGCAAGCTCCGTGGCGCGGGCGACGGGCAGGAAATTCGTTCGTGCGTCTCTGGGCGGCATCCGTGACGAGGCGGAGATTCGCGGGCATCGCCGCACCTACGTCGGTGCAATGCCGGGACGCATCATGGAAGGGCTGCGCAAGGCGGGAACGAAGAATCCCGTATTCCTGCTCGACGAGGTGGACAAGATTGCCATGGACTACAAGGGCGATCCGTCGGCGGCGCTCCTCGAAGTGCTCGATCCCGCGCAGAACACGACGTTCAGCGATCATTACGTCGAGCTTCCCTTCGATCTCTCCGAGGTTCTTTGGATCGTCACGGCGAACAGTCTCGCGAATATCCCGCGCGCCCTGCGCGACCGCATGGAGATCATCATGCTGTCGAGCTACACGGAGCAGGAGAAGCTGGAGATCGCCAAGCGCTATCTCGTCGGACGCCAGCGCACGGCGAACGGCCTGAAGGCGCGTGATCTGCAATTTGGCGAAGGCGTCATCGAGAAGATGATCGTCGAGTACACGCGTGAATCGGGCGTGCGCGAGCTTGAGCGCACGATTGGCCATGTATGCCGCAAGGCGGCACGGCTCATCGTCGAGGGCGAGAAGAAGTCCGTGCGCGTGACGAAGAAGAATCTTAGGGACTTCTTGGAGCGTCCGAAGTTTCTCAGGAAGAAGGCGGAGAAGAAGCCCGAGGTTGGCGTTGCGACAGGCATGGCGTGGACGGAGGTCGGCGGCGACATCCTGCCGACGGAGGTCACGGTGCTCGCGGGCAAGGGCAAGCTGATCTTGACGGGTCAGCTCGGCGACGTCATGCAGGAGTCGGCGCGCGCAGGGCTTTCCTACATTCGCAGCCGGCAGGAGAAATTCGGCATTGACGGCGACTTCTACGAGAAGCGCGACATCCACATCCATCTGCCTGAGGGCGCGATTCCGAAGGACGGCCCGTCGGCGGGCATCACGATGGCGACGGCGATGATTTCGGCGCTGACAGGGCGAAAGGTCAGAAGTGACGTCGCCATGACGGGTGAGATCACGCTGCGCGGGCGCGTGCTCGCCATCGGCGGGTTGAAAGAAAAGGTTTTGGCGGCGTACCGCGAAGGCATGACGCGCATCGTGCTGCCGAAGGAGAATGAGCGCGACATCGAGGACATTCCGCAGGAGGTGCGCGAAAAGCTCGCCTTCGTGCCCGTGGAAACGATGGACGAGGTTCTTGCCGAAGCGCTCGTGCCGCAAAAAGGGGGGACGCACGCTGGATAGGGTCACGATCACGCAGGGCAAGTACATTGCCTCCGCCGTAAAGAAGGAGCAGTACCCCGAAGTGCGTCGCAGGGAGATCGTCTTCATCGGACGCTCGAACGTTGGCAAGTCGTCGCTCATCAACTCGCTCGCACGCACGAAGAATCTCGCTCGCGTCTCGGGACAGCCCGGCAAGACACAGACGATCAACTTCTACGAGCTTGGCGCGAAGATCGAGGGGGAAGACGAGCGGCGCGACTTCTACCTCGTCGATTTGCCGGGCTACGGTTATGCGCGCACAGCGAAGAAGAACCGCAAGATTTGGTCGCGCTTCATCGAGGCGTACCTGCTGCAAAGCGAGGACTTGCAGTTCGTTTGCCAACTCATGGACATCCGCCACGAACCCATGGCTTCGGATATCGAGATGTTTCAATGGCTGGTGGCGAAGGGATTGCCCGTGCTCGTCATCGCGACGAAGGCGGACAAGCTGAGCCGCAATGAGCAGAAGAAGAGCATCGCTGCCATGCGAAGGGCGCTCGGTGTCGCGGAGCTTGATATTCTGCCGTATTCTTCGATGAAAAATGAAGGGCGTTCAGAATTGCTTGACGCGATAGCGAACGTTCTGATAGAATGAAGGAAGGGTGTATTGCCAGAAATTCCCCAGAGAAAATGAGGGTGAAAATATGTTGACAGCTTTTGACAAGAAGCTCCTCAACGTCTTGCAGGCCGGCTTGCCCATCAGCAGCCGGCCTTTTGCTGACTTGGCGCAAGGCTTGGAGTCGGACGAGAAGACCGTTCTTTCGCGCGTGAAAGAACTCAAGGAGCAAGGGTATCTGCGCCGCATCGGGCCGTTTTTTGACTCGGCGAAGATGGGCTACCGCGGCACGCTCGTGGCGCTTCGCGTGAAGCCCGAGGCGATGAAAAGCGTGGCGGAGGCCGTGAATCGCCATGTGGGTGTGACGCACAACTACGAGCGCGAGGGCAGGTACAACCTTTGGTTCACGCTGCTCACGCCGAACGAGGAAATGCGCCGCAGGATTCTCACGGAGATTCGAGCGCTTCCCGGGGTCGAGGCTCTGTTGAATCTTGCCTCGCACAAGAAGTACAAGGTCAACGTGCAGTTCAAGCTTGGATAGGGGGGCGTCACGATGGAAATGCTCGATGAAATCGACAGGAAGATCACGCGTGCCATGCAGGGGGATTTCCCGCTTGTGGAAGAACCGTACAAGGAGATCGCCGCCAAGGTCGGCATCGGCGAGGAAGAGCTTCTGCTCCGTCTGCGCCGTTTCAAGGAAAACGGACAGATCCGCAAGATGGGAGCCGTGCTTCAGCATCGCGCGGCGGGCTTCACGGCAAACGTTCTGAGCGCATGGGTCGTGCCGCCCGAGCGCATGGACGAGATCGCGCGATGTATGTGCGAAAGCCCTGCGGTGTCGCATTGCTACGACCGCGATACGGCGGAAGATTGGCCGTACAACGTCTATACGATGATTCATGCGAGGAGTCGCGCCGAGTGCGAAGAGATTGCCGCTGCGCTTGCGGCAGAGTGCGGTCTCAGTGAGCGCGTCATGCTCTACTCCGTCAAGGAGTGGAAGAAGACGAGCATGCGTTATTTCTGTGAGAATGAAGAGGGTTTGGCATAATGGTATCGGAAAAGATGCGGGAACTCGGCACGAAGAAGTCGACGATCCGCGAGATCTTTGAGTACGGCAGGAAGCGAGCGCAGGAGGTGGGGGAGGAAAACATCTGCGATTTCAGCCTCGGCAATCCCAATGTCCCTGCGCCCGATTTCATCAAGCAGGCGGTTCTTGCAATCATGACGGAGATGGAGCCGCAGGCGGTGCACGGCTACACCATTGCGCCGGGCAATCCCGCCGTGCGCGAAACGCTTGCCGCGAGTATCAACGAGCGCTTCGGCACGCACTTTTCGGGCAGGAACCTCTTCATGACGGCGGGCGCGGCGGCGGCGATCACCGTGTGCTTCAAGGCGCTCGCCGAGGAGGGCGACGAGTTCATCGCCTTTGCGCCGTTCTTTCCCGAGTATCGCTGCTTTGTCGAGTCCGTCGGCGCGAATCTTCGCGTCGTGCCCGCCAAGACGGAGGATTTTCAGATCGACTTCGTCGCCTTGGAGGAGCGTCTTTCGCCCAGGACGAAGGGCGTCATTGTCAATTCGCCGAACAATCCGAGCGGCGCCGTATACTCTGAGAAGACGATCAAAGAACTTGCCGCACTCCTTCGCAAGAAGCAGCAGGAATACGATCATCCGATCTTCCTCATTTCCGATGAGCCGTACCGCGAGATCGCTTACGGCTGCGAGGTGCCGTACATCACGAAGTATTACGAGAATACGCTCGTCTGCTATTCGTACAGCAAGTCCTTCTCGCTTGCAGGAGAGCGCATAGGCTACATCGTCGTGCCCGATGAGGTCGCGGATTTTTCGAGTGTCTACGGCGCTGTCGCAGGTGCGGCGCGCGTCCTCACGCATGTGAATGCGCCATCTTTGTGGCAGCTCGTCGTCGCGCGCTGCGCGAGGCTGCCCTCGGATATAACGCCGTACGAGAAGAACGGCACGATGCTCTACGAAGGACTCGTGCGCGCGGGCTTCTCGTGTGTCAAGCCGCAGGGCGCGTTCTACCTCTTCCCGCGGTCGTTGGAGGCGGACGACTATGCCTTCTGCGAGCGCGCCAAGAAGTACGACCTTCTGCTCGTCCCCGGCACGGACTTCGGCTGCCCCGGACACTTCCGCGCGTCCTACTGCATCAAGGAGCAGACGATCGAACGCTCTCTGCCGCTCTTTGAGAAGCTGGCGAAAGAATACGGCGTTTGAAATCGTTCGGCATAAAATAATAAAGAGGGTTCAGAGCACTTGGCAGGTGTTCTGAACCCTCTTTGAGTACATCTGGAATAGAATTTCAATCATAAACATCACGACGATGACCGATGGATACGATTAGTATGATGATTTTATCGTCTTGAATTTCTGCAATCAAACGATAGTCTTCAATGCGGTAGCGCCATTGTCCGCTTCGATTTGCAGATAGAGCTTTGCCGTGCAGGCGCGGATTGCTGCATCCTTCAAGGTTGTGTCGAATCCACGAGGTAATCTTGGCAGATATATGACGATCGAACTTTTTCAGTGATTTTTTTGCTTGTGCAGTGAAAACGACACGATAATTCACGAAAGTCCGAGCTCCTTTTCGACTTCATCCAGCGTATAGGTAACGGGATTGGCACGAAATTCTTTCATCGCCTCTTCGTATGCTTGTCGGTCAAGTTCATCTTCTATACGTTCACGCATGGCTTTTGCGGCGAAATCAGATAAGGTCATGCCGGATCGAGCGGCATGTTTTTTGAAAAGACGGGCATCGCGAGGATTTAGATGTACAGTCACAGTCATATATATCCGCTCCTTTAATAAGAATATCACGTATATGCTAACATATACATGATAGCATATATATGCTGGCATGTATAGACAGTTGTATAAGTGCGGCATTTTATGTATAATGTACCCAATGATATACTTTCAAGGAAGCGCTGAAGCTGTCGGCGCTTCGATAAGAACCAAGGAGGGAAAGCGATGCGACGATATACATCCCTGCTCCTCGTGGCGTTCATGCTGGTTCTTTTGATCGCGACGATTTCGGACAATTTGGCGGGGCATGCGGACAGGACGCGGCGGGAGCGGCCTCAGCAGTCCGTCACGGTATATACGACCTTGCCGCCCGAGCATGCGGGAATCCTTGCTGAAGGATACGAAAAGGCAAAGCGCGTGCAGGTGAACTTCGTTCCCGTAAGTTCGGCCGAGGTTTTGCAGAAGCTGCACCAGGATGCCGCGATCGGCAAGGACGGGGCGGATCTCGTGCTCGCCGATCGTGCGACATTGGAGAAGGCGGCGGCAGACGGTGCTCTGCAGCCGTACGTTTCGGAGAGCACGGACTCGGTCAGCGCGTCCTTCAAGGATGCGTCTGCTGCGTGGACGGGCATCTGGTACGATCCCGTCGTATTCTGCGCCAACCGCGACTATGTGCGTACTGTGCCGCGCGTGCCCAATACGTGGACGGAACTTGCCACGATGCAGGGGATGCGCGTCGGCATTACCGACTTTTTTGCGGCGGATGCGTCAGCGAATCTCTTCTTCTCCATGATGTCGCAGTTCGGCGATGCGGCGACGTATGACATCCTGCGCGGCATACAGCCCAAGGTCGTGCAGTATTCCAAATACCTTTCGACGCCTGTCCGCATGGCGGGCATGGGCGAGGTCGACATTTCCGTCGCCGTGCAGAGCGAGGTCATGCGCTACATCCATCAGGGCTATCCCTTGCAGATCATCTACCCCGAGGACGGCACGGCGTACACGCTGACGGGTGTGGGACTGGTCGAGGGAGCAAAGAACGAGGAGCAGGCGGAGGCCTTTGCGGAGTGGCTGCTGAGCGATGAAGCGCAGCTCACCCTGCAGAGCCGGGAGTTCTTCTTCGTGCCGCTCAATCCTGTGACGATCGCCTATAAGTCTTTTCCAGGGAAAGACGTCGTGCTCTTTTCCAGGTCGCAGGATTTCAGCCCGAGCCAGCGTCACGATCTCTTGGATCGTTGGGTGAAGGAAGTGCGGCTGCAGTAAAAGATGATGGTGGGAGGAATCCTTGGATTCCTCCCCTTATGCTTGATATACCTTGAGGGGGAAATTTTTTGAAAGCAGGATTCATCAGCCTCGGCTGCGCCAAGAATCTCGTCGATACGGAAGTCATGCTCGGTATCTTGCAGGACAACGGCATCGAGCTTACGCCCGATCCGGCAGAAGCGGAGATCATCATCGTCAATACATGCGCTTTCATCCAGTCGGCGAAGGAGGAATCCATCACGACGGTGCTCAATATGGCGGAGTACAAGGAAACGGGCTGCTGTCGTTCGCTCATCATCGCAGGCTGTCTCGGGGAACGCTATCATCAGGAGCTTTTGGACGACATGCCCGAGGCCGATGCCATCATCGGCACGGGTGCATGGAACCGCATCATGGAGGCGGTGCGTGAGACTCTGGCGGGCAACCGCATCGTTTTGGCAGGAGAGAATGAGATTGTCTACGATGCGAAAACGCCGCGTATTCTGACGACACCTGCCTATACGGCTTATGTGAAGATCGCCGAGGGCTGTGATCATCGCTGCGCCTTCTGTGCCATTCCGCTGATTCGCGGACGCTTTCGCAGCCGACCGATGGACGACATCAAGCGCGAGGTCACACGCCTTGCCGCCGAGGGCGTCCGGGAGATCATACTCGTCGCGCAGGATTCGACGTATTACGGCAAGGACATCTACGGCGAGCCGTCTTTGGCGCGTCTCTTGCAGGAGCTTGTGAAAATCGAGAAGATCGAGTGGCTGCGTGTGCTCTACTGCTATCCGAAGAATTTCACCGATGAACTCATCACGACGATTGCGCAGGAGCCGAAGATCTGCAAGTACGTCGACTTGCCGCTGCAGCATGCGCACAATTCGATTTTGAAGTCGATGCGCCGCCCCGATACGCAGGAGGAGGTTGTGACGCTCCTCGAAAAGATTCGCGCGCGCATACCGAACGTCGCTGTTCGCTCGACCTTCATCGTAGGGTTTCCAGGCGAGACGGATGCGCAGTACCAGACGCTGCGCCGCTTCCTCATTGAGCAGCGCTTCGAGAAAGTGGGGATCTTCACCTACTCGCAGGAGGAGGGTACGCCAGCCGCTTCCATGCCGCGCCAAGTGCCCGAGGATGTCGTGCAGGAGCGCTACCATGATCTCATGAGCGTGCAGTGTAAGATTTCGGAGGAGCTGAACCAGGGGCTTGAGGGCAAGGAGCTTGACGTGCTCGTCGAAGGCCGCGACGAGGAGCAGCCGAATCTTGCCTTTGGGCGCTCCTATCGCGAAGCGCCGGGCGTCGATGGGCAGATCTTCATCGAAGGCGATGCGGCGAGCCGACCAGGCGACATCGTGCGCGTGCGCATCGTGCAGGGATTCACCTACGATGCGGTCGGTGAGCTTGTCGAGTGAGGATACGGTTTGTACGATGTACGAGCGGCGGCGCTTAGGAAACGAAAGGCGGCAGGATTTTGGAAGGGTGTGCAGGTATGGCCGAGGAAAGGGAGTCGTTGGAGGCGTTTGTCGGACGATTGCTGCGTGAGTGCGGCAGAACGATTGCCTGTGCCGAGTCGTGTACGGGCGGTCTTCTGACGAGCCGCCTGACCGATGTCGCGGGAAGTTCCGCCTATGTCATGGGCGCAGTCGTCTCCTATACGAACGAGGTCAAGGCTTCGCTCGTCGGCGTGCACGAGGCGACGCTCAAGGCGTTCGGCGCCGTGTCCGAGGAGACGGCGCGAGAGATGGCGGAGGGCGTGCGTCGTGCGATTCCCGCCGATATCGGCGTCGGCATCACAGGCATCGCGGGGCCGGGCGGCGCGACGGCAGAGAAGCCCGTGGGGCTTGTCTATATCGCCGTCGCCACGGCGGGGGCGGTGCACGTGGAACGTCATATTTTCGATGGCGTGCGCACGGAGGTCAAGCGTCAGTCGACAGAAGCGGCGCTCTCCATGGTGCGAGATCTGCTTCTGGATGATTCACATTGAATGGAACACAATTTTGTCACACAGCCTTTTAGACAAGTTTCAGCCTTTATCGCTGATTATTTAAGCAAATGTAAGGAGGCTCTAGATTTTTCGTTGTATGATGGCATGAACAGCAAGATGTCGTTCTGCCGATATTTTGGGAGTTGGGAAAGGAGATTTTTTATGAAGTTGAAGAAGATTTTTGCTGCAGCCCTCGCCGTTTGTGCAATGTTCGCAGCGACAGCAGTGATGCCGCAGACGGCGGGTGCCGAGCCTTACACCTACACGAACAAGGAGGAAGGCTACAGCATCATGTGTCCGACGAAGCCGCTTGGCGTTCTGCCCGCAAGTGTGCTGAATGAGGATGAGAAGGGCAGCGTGCTCGTCTTTGCCAACGATGGCTACAAGATCAACAAGGCTTGGATCATCATCCCCGATGGCTTCGCCAAGGGGGATCTGCCTGATCTCACGAAGCTCTCACAGAAGGATGAGGCGCTTCTTCTGACACAGTTGAAGGAAAACAGCGCTTACGCTGTCGTCGATATCATACCGGTCACGGCAAAGACGAAGGGTGTCTTCGCCGTGACTGCGAAGACCATCATGGTTGATACGGACGGCGATGGAGAGCTCGACACCGAAGCGACGGCGGACACGCAGATGGCAGTCGTTTTTCTGCGCTCGGAAAAGGGGCGCGCCTTCAAGATCGAGTTGATCGACAACCCCGAAATCACGGCGAAAAACGTTTCGGAATTCCGCGCGGGCATTTCGACGCTAAAGGATTTGTGAGCTATGCAAGGGATGTTGACTTTTTGACTTTTATATAGTACACTAGATGCACGGGAACGGACGGCGCACAGCGCGTCGCCTCCCGTGCATTTTTATCATGAAACCCTAAGAGGTCAAGCCCAAAGGGCGCAGACCGATTGGTTGGTTTCTGGTAAGGGCGGCGCACAATGTCCACGAAGTGGACGTTTGTGCGTGTAGTTTGTGTAAAGGGGATTTTTTCATGGCAAAAGTACAGCATGAATTTCAGGCAGAAACAAAACAGCTTCTCGACTTGATGATTCATTCCATCTATACGAATCACGAGATCTTTTTGCGGGAGCTTATTTCCAACGCGTCGGATGCGCTCGATAAGCTGCATTTCGCTGCCTTGACGAACAGCGCATTGCGTGAGGGTGACGAGAGTGCGGAGATCTTCCTCGTGCCGGATGAGGCGTCGCATACGCTTTCCATCTCGGACAACGGCATCGGCATGACGGCGGAGGAAGTCGTCGAGAACATCGGCACGATTGCGAAGTCGGGAACGAAGGCGTTCTTGGAGCAGCTGCAGCGTACGAAGGAAGAGAACGGAGCGATTGACGAGAAGGAGCTGATCGGTCAGTTCGGCGTGGGTTTCTACTCCGCCTTCATGGTCGCCGAGAAGGTTACGATCCTCACGCGCAAGGCGGGCGAGAAGCAGGGCATACGCTGGGAATCGACAGGTGACGGCACTTACAGCATAGAAGAGTGCGACAAGGAGAAGCACGGCACGACGATCGTCATCACGCTCGCCAAGGAATACTACGGTGCGGAGGCTGAGGAGAACTTCCTCGACAAGTACAAGCTTGAAGGTCTCGTCAAGAAGTATTCGGACTATGTGCGCTACCCGATCAAGATGAGCTTCGAGATCGAGGAGACGCCGAAAGACGAAGATGGCAAGCCCATCGAAGGCGCGGAGAAGACGAAACGCACGGAGGTACGTACGCTCAATTCCATGACGCCGCTATGGACGAAGAACAAGAGCGATATCAAGCCCGAGGAATACAACGAGTTCTTGAAGAATCAATTCCACGAGTGGGAAGACCCGATGGAGATCTTCCACACGAAGGCGGAAGGCGCGGTCGAGTACACGGCGCTACTCTTCATTCCGGCACATGCACCCTTCAACCTTTATCATACAGACTTCGAGCCTGGCGTGCAGCTCTACTCGCGCCACGTCTTCATCATGGACAAGTGCAAGGATCTCCTGCCCGACTACCTGCGCTTCATGAAGGGGCTAGTTGACTCCCCCGACCTCTCGCTCAACATCTCGCGCGAGCTTCTGCAGCAGAGCCGCGAGCTCAAGACCATAGGCAGGAATCTTGAAAAGAACATCCTGAAGACGTTGGAGCGCACGCTGAAGAACGAACGCGAGAAGTACGAAAAGTTCTGGGCGGAATTCGGCAAGTCGCTGAAGATCGGCATTTACAACAGCATCTACAGCGGCGAGAACACGGCTGACAAGCTCAAGGACTTGCTGCTCTTCCTTAGCTCGAAAGAAGGCAAGCTCGCAACGCTCAAGGAATATGTTTCGCGCATGCCCGAGAGCCAGAAGGAAATCTACTATGCGACGGGCACGGACAAGGCGACGATCGAGAAATTGCCGCAGATGGAACTGTTGCGCGAGAAGGGCATCGAAGTCCTCTACCTGACCGACCCCGTCGACGAGTTCACGATTGAGACGCTGCGCGAATACGAGGGCAAGAAGTTCCACTCGATCAGCCGCGGCGACCTCGACCTTGACGACGCCGAGTCGCAGGAGGCGAAGAAGGAGACGGAGGACATCCAGAAGAAGAACGACGATCTTCTGAAGGACGTCAAGGAAGCCTTGGGCGACCGCGTGGCAGAAGTTAAGCTGACCTCGCGTCTCAAGTCGAGCGCCGTTTGCCTCGTGGCGGACGCGATGGGGCCAAGTCTCTCGATGGAGCACACGTTCTCCGAGATGGACAACCCGATGTTCAAGGCGCGCCGCATCCTTGAGATCAACCCGCACCATGAAATCTTCACGCGCCTGCAGGCCTTGCACGAAGCGGGCAAGGATACGGAGGACTTCAAGGACTACTGCGACCTCCTCTACACGCAGGCTTTGATCATCGAAGGCATCTTGCCCGAAAATCCCGTGGACTTTGCGAATAAGCTTGCGAAGCTTATGGCGAAGTGAGGAAAAATGGTGTGATAAGTGACGGATGCGAGTGAAGCAGTCGCTTATATAAAAATGAAAATCCCCGAGAAGTCCAATTTTCTTGGGGATTTTTCTATGTGAAGAATCGAGTGAGCTGCACGTGCAACCGTTAGTTTTTTGGACATTGTATGCAGGTTGTTGCTGCAGCGATTCTTGGCGGAATGCGGCAAAATGTAGTATAATACAAATAAGGAAGTGAGGAAGATGTACCGCATCAAGCCGTGGGAAGACTTGACGATTCAAGATGATTACATGTTCAAACTCATCATGGGCGTCAAACGGATATGCCTGAACTTGCTGCAAGGAATTCTCCGTGTGGAAATCAAGGACATCCATTATCTGGAAACAGAAAAATCCATGGGCGCACGCTATCAAGGCAAGGGTGTTCGCATGGATGTCTATGTGCGCGACGATGCTAATACAGTATACAACATCGAAATGCAGGTTCGTATGCTTGAAGGGGAAAGTCTTTTCAAGCGTACGCGCTACTACCAGTCAATGATTGATGCCGATCTCTTGGCGGCAGGTGCGGACTATGACGACTTGAATAAAACCGTTATCATTTTTATCTGTCCTTTTGATCCTTTCAGCAAGGGGCGGCATATCTACACTTTTCGCAATCTATGCGTGGAGGATAAGAAGCTTGAGCTTTCTGATGGAGCAATAAAAATTTTCTTAAATGCTAAGGGTACGCTGAATGATGTGGATGAAGGAGTCAAAGCGTTTCTCGATTATGTGAACGGTATCGTATGCGACAATCCTCTTGTAAAGGAAATTGACGAGGAAATTCGGCGAATCAAGAAAGAGAACGAAGAGAGGGTGAGTTACATGACTTTCGCGATGAAAATGATGGAGGAAAGGAAAGAGGGTTTCAGGGAAGGGGAACGTCAGGGTCTTGCCAAGGGCAAGGCTGAAGGAAAAGCCGAAGGAAAAGCCGAAGGGATGGCGCTTTCTATTCGCAGCATGATGGAGAAATTGAACTTTTCCATGGAAAAGGCGATGGATATTTTGCAGATTCCTGCGGCGGAACGTGCCAAATACGCAGCGCTCGTCAAAGGGTGAGTTGTCCTCCAGCTTGCAGTGATGAAGTCTTGTCAAAGCACGAAATTTCCATTATAATAAGGCAGAGCTAGCAAAAACGAAAATGAACGGCAGGTGACGCAGCGATAGCTCGTTGTCTGCCTTTTCTTGTCAGCCAAGGGAAGGATGGGACGTTCGGGTTGGAAGGAAAGCTGAAGTTATACGGGTTCAATAATCTGACGAAGTCTTTGAGCTTCAATATCTACGATATTTGCTATGCGAAATCGCAGCGCGAGCAGCAGGACTACATCAAATATATTGACTCGCAGTACAACTCAGAGCGATTGACGAAGATCCTCATGCGCGTGACAGAGATGATCGGCGCACATGTCCTGAGCATCTCGAAGCAGGATTACGATCCGCAGGGCGCGAGCGTGACCTTCCTCATTTCGGAAGAGGATGCAGCAGGGCACAAGAAGCCGCTGCTGAATGACGAGATTGTCGCGCACCTTGACAAGAGCCATGTGACCGTGCATACGTATCCCGAGTTCCACCCCGAGACGAGCATCGCGACGTTCCGCGTCGACATCGACGTGGCGACGTGCGGCGAGATCACGCCTTTGAAGACGCTCGACTACCTCATTGGCAAGTTCGATTCGGACATCATCACGATGGATTACCGCGTGCGCGGCTTCACGCGAGATGTGACGGGAAAGAAGCTCTTCATGGACGATAAGATGTCGTCGATTCAAGAGTATATCAAGTCGGAGACTTTGGCGACGTACGACGCCATGGACATCAATGTCTATCAGGCGAATATTTTCCACACGCGCATGCTCATCAAGGAAATCGAGCTGCAGAATTACCTCTTCAATACGGATATTTACGAGATACCGCCGAAGACGCGGCTCGCGATCAGCAACAGCCTGCGGCGCGAGATGATTGAGATCTACAGCGGCAGCAATGTATTCTGAGCGAGGCTTCGCGCTTTGCTCTTTGGGAGGAAAAAGAAGGATTGGAAGCATTCGACTACTATACGCAGGACAGGGCGCCTGTTCTTGAAGCTCTGGAGCGCTTCAAGAGCAGGCGCGTCGTGCCTTTTGACGTGCCGGGGCACAAGCGCGGACGCGGCAACGCGGAGCTTGTGGACTTTCTTGGCGAGAAGTGCCTTTCCGTCGACGTCAATTCGATGAAGATGCTCGACAACCTTTGCCATCCCGTATCGGTGATTCGCGAGGCGGAGGAGTTGGCGGCGCGGGCGTTCGGTGCGGCACACGCATTCTTCATGGTCGGCGGCACGACGAGTTCGGTGCAGACGATGATTCTGACGGCGGCGAAGCGCGGCGAGAAGATCATCCTGCCGCGCAATGTGCATCGAAGCGTCATCAACGCGATGATCCTCTCGGGCGCCGTTCCTGTCTATGTGAATCCACAGATGGATCGGCGGCTCGGCATCGCGCTCGGCATGAGGCTCGCCGATGTCGAGCGTGCAATCGAGGAGAATCCGGACGCGAAGGCGATCTTCGTCAACAATCCGACGTATTACGGGATATGCTCGAACATCCGCGCCATCGCCGATCTCGCTCATGCGCACGGCATGCTGCTCCTCGCCGATGAGGCGCACGGCACACACTTTTACTTCCACGATCATTTGCCCGTTTCCGCCATGGCGGCGGGCGCGGACATGGCGTCGGCGAGCATGCACAAGTCGGGCGGCTCTCTGACGCAAAGCTCGCTCCTCTTGATTGGCGAGCGCGTGCACGAGGGCTATGTGCATCAGATCATCAATCTCACGCAGACGACGAGCGCGTCGTACCTCCTCATGGTAAGCCTCGACATCTCGCGGCGCAACCTTGCGATTCGCGGGCGCGAGACGATTGACAAGGTCATACGTCACGTCGAGTATGCGCGTTCTGAGATCAACGCCATCGGCGATTACTATGCCTATGCGAAGGAACTTGCCGACGGCGACGCCGTATTCGATTTCGATGTCACGAAACTTTCGATCTTCACGCGCTCTCTGGGGCTTGCGGGCATCGAAGTCTACGATCTCTTGCGCGACGAGTACGACATTCAGACGGAGTTCGGCGACATGGCGAACCTCCTCGCTTACGTCTCAATCGGCGACCGTCCCAAGGACATTGAGCGTCTCGTATCCGCGCTTGCCGAAATTCGCCGCAACTATAAGAAGCCGCCGAAAAATATGCTGGAGGTCGAGTACATCAGCCCGAAGGTCGTCTGCGGCCCGCAGGAAGCGTTCTACGCTGAGAAGGAGGCGCTTCCCATCGCCGAGACGGCAGGGCGCGTTGCGGGCGAATTCGTCATGTGCTATCCGCCGGGCATTCCGATCCTCGCACCGGGCGAGCTTGTGACGGCGGACATCCTCGATTATATCCGCTACGCGAAGAAGAAGGGCTGCTCGCTGACGGGGCCTGAGGATATGGAAATCCGACGGCTCAACGTGATGAAGGAGACTGAGGCATGAATCTTTGGTTTACGGAGAAGCACACGAAGAATGCGGGCTTTTCCATCAAGGTCGATCGGCAGATTTATTCGGGCAGGAGCGAGTTCCAGCGCATCGATATCTTCGAATCGCCGGAGTTTGGGCGCTTTCTGACAATCGACGGCTACATGATGCTGACGGAGAAGGACGAGTTCATCTACCATGAGATGATCGTGCATGTGCCGATGTGCGTCAATCCCGAGGCGAAGCGCATTCTCGTCATCGGCGGCGGCGACGGCGGCACGGTGCGTGAGCTTCTGCGCTACAAAAGCGTCGAGCGCATCGACCTCGTGGAGATCGACGAGATGGTTGTCGAGGCATGCCGCGAGCACTTGCCGCAGACAGCGGCGTGCCTTGCAGATCCGCGCATTCGTTTCTTTTTCGAGGACGGACTGCGTTTCATCCGTCAGCCCGAGGACGAATACGATTTGATCCTCGTGGATTCGACCGATCCGTTTGGACCAGGCGAGGGGCTTTTTACGAAGGAGTTCTACGGCAACTGCTTCAAGGCTCTGCACGAGGACGGCATCATGGTCAATCAGCACGAAAGCCCGTTTTACAAGGACGATGCCTATGCCATGCAGCGTGCGCACAAGCGCATCGTCGAGTCGTTCCCCATTAGCCGCGTCTATCAGGCGCATATCCCGACGTATCCGTCAGGGCACTGGCTCTTCGGCTTCGCGTCGAAGAAGCGTGCGCCCATCGAGGGTGTTGATTGGCAGCGTTGGAAGCGGCTCGGCATCAAGACGCGCTACTACAATACGAAGCTGCATATCGGCGCTTTCGCCTTGCCGACCTATGTGGAGGAGATGCTGCGCGATGTTGAAAGATAATGTAGAAACTTTTCTTGGCTGCGAGACTTCATACGAGGAGTCGCGCATCGTGCTCTTCGGCGCACCTTTCGATTCGACGACGTCGTTTCGCCCGGGCACGCGCTTTGCGAGCCGCACGATGCGTGCCGAGTCGTATGGGCTGGAGACGTACAGCCCATATCTCGACCTTGATATGGAGGAGGCGCGCGTCTTTGACGGCGGCGACTTGGAGCTTTGCTTTGGCGATACGGCTCGCGCCCTGGGGCAGATCGAGGACTTTGCGCGGAACCTGCTCGCCGATGGCAAGAAGCCCTTCATGATCGGCGGCGAGCATCTCGTGACGCTTCCCGTCGTGCGTGCGCTCGCCGAATGCTACGAAGACCTCCATATCGTGCATTTCGATGCACATACGGACTTGCGCGATGATTACTTGGGCGCGAAGCTCTCGCACGCAACGGTCATGCGCCGCGCCTGGGACATCCTGGGTGACGGGCGCATTTATCAGTTTGGCATACGGAGCGGCGAGCGCGCGGAATTCCTCTGGGCGAAGGAGCACACACATTTGCAGCGCTTTGATTTCACGGGGCTTGAATGGAGTCTTGCTGAACTCATGGGAAAGCCCGTGTACCTGACGCTCGATCTCGATGTGCTCGATCCGAGTGTTTTTCCCGGTACGGGCACGCCCGAGCCGGGCGGTGTGAGCTTCCTCGATCTTCTTCGTGCGCTCCGAAAGACGCTGCGGCTCGACCGCATCGTCGGCTGCGACATGGTCGAACTGTCGCCGCACTACGATGCGAGCGGCGCATCGACGGCGGTGGCCTTGAAGCTCCTCAGAGAGATGCTTCTCGCTTGGGAAGAGCCGGCGATTCGCGGTGCAGAGATGGTTTGATGCGGGCGGCGAACGCCCTTGAGTTGACGACAGGAGGAAAATCATGGGAAAGGCTTTGATCATCGGCGCGGGCGGCGTCGCAAGCGTCGCCGTGCACAAGTGCTGCCAGAACAGCGACGCCTTTGAGGAAATCTGCATTGCGAGCCGCACGAAGGCGAAGTGCGACGCATTGAAGGAAAAGCTCGCGGGCGGCAAGACGAAAATCACGACGGCGCAGGTGGATGCGGACAAGACGGACGAGCTCATCGCCCTGATTGAGCGGGAGAAGCCCGACGTCGTCTTGAATCTCGCATTGCCGTACCAAGATCTGACGATCATGGACGCATGCCTTGCGACGAAGACGCACTATGTCGATACGGCGAACTACGAGCCGGAGGACACGGCGAAGTTTGAATATAAATGGCAGTGGGAGTACAATGACCGCTTCAAGGAAGCCGGCATCACGGCGCTGCTCGGCTCGGGCTTCGACCCGGGCGTCACGGGCGTCTTTTCCGCTTACGCCTTGAAGCATCATTTCGACGAGATCAACTACATCGACATTCTTGACTGCAACGCGGGCGATCACGGCTATCCGTTTGCAACGAACTTCAACCCTGAGATCAACATCCGCGAGGTTTCGGCGAAAGGCAGCTATTGGGAAAACGGCAAGTGGGTCGAGACGGAGCCGATGGAGATCAAGCGCGTCTACAACTTCCCTGAGGTCGGCGAGAAGGACATGTACCTCTTGCATCACGAGGAGCTGGAGTCGCTCGCGATCAATATCCCCGGCATTCGCCGCATCCGCTTCTTCATGACGTTCGGCGAGAGCTACCTGCGCCACCTCAAGTGCCTGGAAAACGTCGGCATGACTTCGATCGAGCCGATAGAGTTCGAGGGCAAGAAGATCATTCCGCTGCAGTTCCTCAAGGCGGTTCTGCCCGATCCCGCGAGCCTTGGTCCGAGGACGAAGGGAAAGACGAACATCGGCTGCATCTTCCGTGGCAAGAAGGACGGCAAGGAAAAGACGTACTATCTCTACAACGTCTGCGATCACGAAGCGTGCTACAAGGAAGTCGGCTCGCAGGCCGTTTCCTACACGACGGGCGTGCCCGCGATGATCGGCGCGATGCTCGTGATGAACGGCACATGGAAGGGCGCGGGCGTCTATAACATCGAGCAGTTCGATCCCGATCCGTTCATGGATGCGCTGAATCGCTGGGGCTTGCCGTGGCAGGAGAGCTTCACGCCGGAGCTTGTCGATTGATGGGCGAGGCTTTCGGGAAATTCGAGAAATACGCAGAAATTTTCCATGCCGTGCCGACGCCCGCCTACGTCGTCATGGAGGAGCTTCTGCGCAGGAATCTCGCCGTGCTGCGCGACTTGCAGCAGGAGACGGGCGCACATGTGCTTCTGGCACAGAAGGCGTTTTCGATGTTTCACTTCTATCCGCTCATCGCCGAGTACCTCGCAGGTGCGGCGGCGAGCGGCCTCCTTGAGGCACGTCTCGCATACGAGGAGATGAAGGGCAAGGAGAACCACGTCTTTTCACCGGCGTTCAAGGAGGCGGACATGGCGGAGATCGTCAAGATCGCCGACCACATCGTATTCAACTCCTTCTCCCAGTGGGAGAAGTACGGCGAGCTTGCCTTGAAGCACGGCTGCGCGTGCGGCCTGCGCATCAACCCCGAGCATTCGACACAGGAGCACGCGATCTACGACCCATGCTCGGCCGGCTCGCGTCTCGGCGTCAAGTGCGGCGATTTTCGCCCCGAAAAAATAGAAGGATTGACGGGGCTGCACTTTCACACGCTTTGCGAGCAGGGGGCGGAGCCGCTGGCGGAGACGCTCGAAGCCGTCGAGGAGAAGTTCGGCGCATGGCTGCCGCAGATGAAGTGGATCAACTTTGGCGGCGGACACCATATCACGCGCGAGGGCTACGACATCGACCTGCTGAAACGGTGCATTATGCGTATGCAAACGAAATACGGACTCAAGGTCTATATCGAGCCGGGCGAGGCGATCGCGCTCGATGCAGGATTCCTCGTCGCCGAGGTGCTGGAAATCGTTGAAAACGATACGCCTGTCGCCATCCTCGACACGTCGGCGGCGTGCCACATGCCCGACGTCATCGAGATGCCGTACCGTCCGCCCGTCTTGGGGGCGGGAGAGGCAGGGGAGAAGCCCTTCACCTATACCTTTGCGGGACCGACGTGCCTTGCAGGCGATACGATCGGCACATACTCGTTCGATGCGCCGCTTGCCGCCTCCCGCCGCGTCGTCTTCGGCGACATGGCGATCTATACGATGGTGAAGAACAACACATTCAACGGCATGCCGCTGCCTGCGATCATCGCCGTCGATGAAACGGGCACATGGCAGGTCGTGCGCCGCTTCGGCTACGAGGATTTCAAGATGCGTCTGTCCTAGGAAGAAGTGCCGCCGTTCGCGATGGCGCTTCTTTGCGTCCTGTAGGGAAGACTTGACCTGCGGTGCATAGGTGGTACAATAGAGGGCGACGCCTTTGTTCGGGGCGGAGAAGATATGATTTTATTTTCAAGGGAAGTGGATGTTTATGCTGCGTCGTTTGGAAGAATTGCCCATTGGCT
Source organism: Selenomonas sp. CM52 (assembly GCF_000292955.1). Taxonomy (NCBI): domain Bacteria; kingdom Bacillati; phylum Bacillota; class Negativicutes; order Selenomonadales; family Selenomonadaceae; genus Selenomonas; species Selenomonas sp. CM52. Next base: position 47,824 of record NZ_ALNM01000025.1, on the reverse strand, counting down.
CTTTTCACTACAAGATGCTCCTCGTCACGGGTCTGGGATGGCTCTTTGATGCGATGGATACGGGGCTGATCGCCTTCGTTCTGCCGCTCTTGGTCAAGGATTGGGGGCTGAGTCCCGCGCAGGCGGGCTGGATCGGCTCCGTGGGACTTATCGGCATGGCGCTCGGTGCGGTCGTGGCAGGTTCGCTTGCCGATCGTTGGGGGCGAAAGAAGGTCTTCACTGCGACGGTTCTGCTCTACAGTGTATCGACGGGGCTTTGCGCCCTGGCTTGGAGCTATGAATCGCTGCTCGTCTTCCGTTTCCTCGTCGGCTTCGGCCTCGGCGGCGAACTGCCTGTCGCCGTCACGCTCATGACCGAGTATGCGCCGACGCGGTTGCGCGGACGTTTCATCGTCCTTCTTGAGAGCTTCTGGGGCGTCGGCTGGCTCGTCGCCGCCTGCATCTCGTATCTCTTCATTCCGACGTTCGGCTGGAAGCTCGCGTTTCTCCTCGGCGCTCTGCCTGCACTCTATGTGTTCCTCATCCGCCTGCACCTGCCGGAATCCGTTCGCTACCTGCTCGCGAAGGGGCGCGTCGAGGAGGCGAAGGAAATCGTCTGCCATCTGGAGGAAAAGCTCGGCCTTGCAAACCGTCCGTTTACAGCAGATGAACTATTGCCGAGAGAGAGCGGCAGAGAGACGGGATTTGCCGCTCTGTGGCAAAAGGGCTTCCGTCTGCGCACGGCGATGCTCTGGCTGACGTGGTTCGGCATCGTCTTCAGCTACTACGGCATCTTCATGTGGCTGCCGTCGCTCGTCTATGCGCAGGGCTTCGCCGTCGTCAAGACCTTCGAGTATGTGCTGATGATGACGCTCGCGCAGCTGCCCGGCTATCTTGCTGCCGCGTGGCTCGTGGAAGTCATCGGACGCAAGTATACATTGTCCGCATTTCTGCTCTTGTCGGGCGTTTGCAGCTACTTCTTCGGCGCTGCCGAATCGTCGTCGGCGCTTCTCGCCTGGGGCGCGGGCATGAGCTTCTTCAACCTCGGTGCATGGGGCGTCATCTACACCTACACGCCCGAGCAGTACCCGACGGCGATGCGCGCGCTCGGCAGCGGCTGGGCGGCGGGCTTTGGACGCATCGGCGGCATGATCGCGCCGATGCTCGTCGGCGTGCTGCTCGCCGGCTCCGTCGGCATTGGGACGATCTTCGCTCTGTTCGCGTCCGTATTCGTGCTGATCTCGATCGTCGTCATCGCCTGCGGCAAGGAAAGTAAGCAGAAGACGCTCGAAGATCTCTCCGATGTCCGCGAAGCGCACGGAGCGTAAGCGATGGGAGCACAGTATATCTTTGTCTTTCTTGGCGGCGGCCTCGGCGCTGTCTGCCGCTATTTGGCGACCTCGTTTTTCGCCGTGCGCTTCGGGGCGGCATTTCCTTACGGCACGCTCTTTGTCAACGTGTTGGGCAGTTTCCTTATGGGGCTTCTTATCGGCGTTTTGCCGTTTTTGCCGCGCGGCGCGCTTTTGCCTGAGAACCTGCGCTTTCTGCTCGCCGTCGGTTTCCTCGGCGGCTTCACGACGTTCTCGTCCTTCAGCATGGAGACGTTGACCTTGCTGCAGGGCGCGAATGCGCTTTCAGCGCTCTGGAATGTACTGGCGAACGTCGCCTTCGGTGTGGCGGCGGCATGGGCGGGACTCTTGCTCGTGCGCGCTGCACTGTAGGCGAGAAAAATAGAAACGGCTGCTGCAAATTTTTGCGGCAGCCGTTTCTTCTTGTCACGACAGACGTTGTATAGTATAGTTATGATTAGGGAACAATGGGGAGGGGATGTATATGGAAACGAGAGTGGATCGCTGGTACAGCGAGCGGCTGCAGAAAGAAATGACTGTCCGAACGTATGGGGCAGACGGCACGCCCGTGCTCGCCTTCCCGCCGCGAGAGATGCTTTCCGATGCCTATGAAGCGGCGGGCGTGACAGAAACGCTCGCACGCTGGCTCGACGGGCGCATGATCCGGCTCGTGACGGTCGATACGATTGACTCCGAGAGCTGGTTCAGTGCGGATGATCGTGAGTGGCGTGCCAATCGGCAGGAGGCTTATTATGAATATGTTGCCGAAGAAGTCGTGCCCTTTGTGCGCTCGCTGAGTGATTGGACGCGTCTTCCCGTCTCCGTCGGTTGCGGCTTCGGCGGCGCTCACGCGGCGATCCTCTTCCTGCGTCGCCCCGATCTTTTTACGGGACTCATCTCGCTTGCCGGTTCCTACGATGCCAAGACATTTTTCGGTGGTTGGCTCAATGCACAGCTCTACGACAATTCACCGCTCGACTTCCTGCCCAATATGGCGAACGAACATCCCTATATCGAGCTTTACAACGAGAGGAAGATGGTCTTCTGCACGGGGCAAGGAGAGGGGCTTGACGAGCCGCGTCGCACGACGGATCTCCTGCGCTCCGTGCTGCACGAGAGGGGCATAAATGCATGGGTTGACTTCTGGGGGGCGGACGTCGACTATGGCTGGGAATGGTGGAAAAAGCAGCTCATGTACTTCCTGCCCTACGTGCTCGGCAGGTGAAGGAAGACCTTGTTCGTAGGGAAGAGAGAAGCAGCGGCAATGCGCCGCATTTTCTGAAAGAAAGAGAAGTGAAGAAATGGCGGACATCATAGCGGAAAATTTGCACGGCGTCATCGGCGAAATCCTCGCCGACTACAAGACGGATCGCATCATCGACAAGATGGACGTGTTCTGTCGTCCCGACAAGAAGTCGGTCATCGACATCCTCGACAAGCTCGTGCGCATCGTCTTTCCCGGCTACTTCAAGGACGAGCACTACCGTGTCTACAGCGTCGAGAATAATATGACGATGGTCATGGAAGATGTGGCTTATCTGCTGAACAAGCAGATTGCCATCGCCTTGCCGTGCAAATGTGCGTCTATGCAGTCGGAAGAGGTCATTGCTGATCGTGCGCAGGAGATCACGCTCGCCTTCTTTCGTGCCATACCGAAGATTCGCTCCTACATCGAACTGGACGTTCATGCGACGTTCGAGGGCGATCCCGCAGCGTCGAGCGAGGCCGAGATCATCTACTCCTATCCGGGTCTTTACGCGATCTGCGTGCATCGCCTCGCGCATGAGCTTCATGTGCTCGGCGTGCCCGTGATCCCGCGCATCATGTCGGAGCACGCGCACAGCCGCACGGGCGTCGACATCCATCCGGGCGCGACGATCGGCAGGAGCTTCTTCATCGATCATGCGACGGGCGTCGTCATCGGCGAGACGACAGAGATCGGCGAGCATGTGAAGATATATCAGGGCGTGACCTTGGGGGCGCTCTCGACAAAGGGCGGCCGCTCCCTGAAGGACAAGAAGCGCCACCCGACGATCGAGGATCATGTGACGATCTATTCGGGCGCCTCGATCCTCGGCGGCAAGACCGTCATCGGCAGGGGGGCGATCATCGGCGGCAATGCCTTCATCACGAAGTCCGTCGCGCCGGGCACACAGATCAGCGTGAAGAATCAGGAACTGCGCTACGACAAGTCACGCGACGAATTGGAACAGGTCGATTTCGAGGGAGAGGCTCCGTGGTTTTATGTGATATGAGCGGCGAGAGGGCGGCATGTGCTGCGACCCTCTCGCATGAAGGCTTTATGGATATTTTTCATAAAAGGTGTTGACAAGGGACGCGCATAGTGCTACCATAATACATGAAGTTCATGAGAACATAAAAACTTCATATCGATTGGGTTAGGTGTCGCAAGACTTAATAGGGAATCCGGTCAATGCCGGAGCGGTCCCGCCACTGTAACAGCGAGCGAATCTGCATGATGTCACTGGGGAGTTTTCCTTGGGAAGGCGCAGAGGAGCGATGACCTGGAGCCAGGAGAACTGCCTAGCTGACAATCACCGTTTGACCTGCGAGTGATGGGGAAGGGGATTATTGCGCAACGCAATGAATCCCGGCTGAAGGCCGGGTTTTCTTTTGTAGTGCCTCCCCTCCGAAACCCCTTCCCCTTCGCGGGCAAAGGGGATCAATTTCGGCGGAGAGTTTTCCCTGCGGCTTGGGCTACAGGGGAAAGCATTGCTCATATATTATTTCCGATCCAGTTCTCTTTTGCTGCTCTGCAGCAGCTCCGTGTGTGGAGACACGGAGCTTCCTTTTTCAAAGACTGGCTTTACGTCTCTATGCCTTGACATCGAGCGCGAGGTCTGCCATAATTCTTCTAGGGAACATCCTTCGGGGGGCGTTTCCTGAAGCCTTATTTTTCAAGATTCAAAGGAGAGATATTGAATGAAGAAGAATTTCAAGAAAATGCTAGCCATGTCGCTCGCGTGCGGCGCTGTTTTCGCTTTGAGCGCACCCTCCGCCGACGCTTCCTACATGCTGAATCCCGAAGTCAAGGATGCGACGCCGGCTCTCCTTGAGGCGTCGGAAATCGGCGTCTTGAAGTATGAAAACCCCAAGATGCAGAATCTCCCGAACAAGGACGCCATCCTCGTCATGAGCTTTGGCACGACCTTCAAGGATTCGCGCGAAAAGACGATCGAGGCGACGGTCAAGGCGATTCAGGCGGCTCATCCGAACGTGAAGGTTGAGCTGGCATTTACTTCGCATATCATCGTAGACCGCATCAAGGCGAAGGAAGGTCTCGATATTCCAACACCGGAGGCGGCGCTGCAGCAGCTCAAGAAGGACGGCTATACGCGCATTGCGCTGTGCTCGCTCGATGTCATTCCGGGCATGGAATATGCCTATGACAAGGCGATCTTCAATGAGTACAAGGGCAACTTCAAGAAGATGACGCTCGGCACGTCGCTCATCTACTGGCAGGGGCAGGAAAAGCAGCGCGATGACGTCGAATCTGCTCTGAAGGCGCTTTCGACGCAGTTCCCCGAGGTTGCTGACGATGAAGCCGTCCTCGTCATGGCGCATGGCACGCCGCATCCGGCAAACGCTTATTATGCCGTAATTCAGGATGGCATCAACAAGATGCAGCTCAAGAATACGTTCATCTATACGGTCGAGGGCTGGCCGAGCCTTGAGGACATTATCCCCGAGCTTAAGGCGAAGGGCATCAAGTCCGTCACGCTCATGCCGATGATGATGGTCGCCGGCGATCATGCGAACAACGACATGGCGGGCGATGACCCGGATTCGCACAAATCCGTTCTCATGAAGGCTGGCTTCAAGGTCAACACCTACATTCATGGTCTTGGTGAGAACAAGGCGATTCGCAGTCTCTTTGTCGAGCGTGCGAATGAGTCGTGGGATATGCTCGAAGCCAAGTAAGAAGCCTAACACATCTCCTTTCAATAAAAGAACGCCGCTCGGCTTGCCGAGCGGCGTTCTTGCGTCAATTGTGGAAACGGGAAATTATCGGTCTTGCGCGGCCGAGATTTGCGGTTTCCCTTAAATGTGGAAGAAATTCATCATCCGCATCGCGAGCTTCTTTGGTTCGGCGTCCTTGTTGCGCAGCAGGTAGGCGAGGGAGCCGGCAAAGAAGAAGGCAGAGATGGGGACAAAGCGCCGTCCCTTCTTGAAGTTCGCCCAGACGAGGAGCTTCTGGAAAAGCGTCTCAATGTCCGCGCGTGTGCCGCCGTATCGCTTCATGATGCGCCGCAGCCGCCAGTCCGATGTGCAGTAGGCATAGATCGTGTCGATGAGCGCAGGATCGTTAGGCCGGTCGATGTACTCGTTGATGAGCGAGTTGACGAGCGTCGAACGCTTGAGCGAGCGGCGCATCTGCAGAATGAAGAGGGCGGTGAGGAGGCCGAGGGCTATGAGGAGAAGTGTGTTCAGCATATGGATTCCTCGCGTGTGTTCGGACTATACGGGAATGACAGTTCGGCTCTTGCGCGGTGGGTGCGGAGCGTTCGAAGCCGTGGGCTTTTCGGTATGGGCGAGTGCGTCCTGTCGTGCAAGCTGCTCCTGATACCAGCCTTCGAGTGCATCGTATTCACGCTTGAAGGCTGGGTCTTTGAGCTGTTCTTCAAGAAATTCTTCCCAAGTTGTCATTAGGGATTCCTCCTTTTATAGTCATCACGATATCGTTTTGCGCGTTCAAGCTCGTGTATTGGCGTTTTCTGCGTTTTTTTAGCAAAGCCATTTGTTAGAACGGCGGTGTTTCCGATAAAAAAGAAGTAGAGGATGCGTGTCGTATTATTGCCTAGAATCGTTCGCAGCTCAAAGATTCCATCGCCCAGACTTTTTGATGCTGGAGCACGGAGATTATGACCTTTTGCTCGCAGTTGGTCTACGGTACGGGCGACTTTCGCTCGCATGTTTGGTTCTAAAGAGAGTAGAAATTCTTTTGCAGGCTCAGAGCCGTCCTCTTTCTGATAGAAAGTGATGTTCATCAAGAATCTCCTATAGTTGTATGCTGTGAAGAGCAAAATTCCTGTCTTTACTATACCATAAACCGTACCCGACATAAAGTCTGACCGACTTTATATTCTCTCGAAAATAATTGATCAAAAGGTCAAAAAAATTATTTGACTTTTTGACTTTTAGCGTTATAATAAGAAATAACGAGGCGAGGTGAAAGACGCCTTGTACTTTCTTAGGAAATCATCATTGATATATAGGAGGAAGAAATTATGGGTGAAGAAAGATATACGGAGAAAGCTTTAGCGGCGATGCAGACGGCGCAGCAGGCGGCGGCCATGCGCTATCAGCAGGAAATCACGTCGGCGCATCTGCTCTATGCGCTCGTGCAGGAGCCGGAGGGACTGCTTGCAACGATCTTCGAGGACTGCGGCACGGATCAGGCGATGCTGCGCGCGCGGCTGGAACAGGAGCTTAGCAAACTGCCAAGCGTCAAGGGGCAGGATCGTCTGACGATGGGCATGGACATGGTGCGCGTCATTGGCAGAGCGCAGGAATATGCAAAGAGCATGAAGGACGACTACATCAGTACGGAACATCTGCTGCTCGGCGTTGCCGCTGACGGCAGCAATGAGGTGCAGGAGATCTGCCGCCAGTTCGGGCTTACGAAGAGCAGCGTCATGAATGCCGTCAAGAAGAACCGCAAGCAGAACGTCACGAGCGGCAATCCTGAGGAGGGCTACAAGTCGCTCGAAAAGTACGGGCGCGATCTCACGGATGCGGCGAAGAAGGGCAAGATCGATCCCGTGATCGGCCGCGATGAGGAGATTCGCCGTACGATTGAGATCCTGACGCGCCGCACGAAGAACAATCCTGTGCTCATTGGCGAGCCGGGCGTCGGCAAGACGGCGATTGTTGAGGGGCTTGCGCGTCGCATCGTGGCGGGTGACGTGCCTGAATCGCTGAAGAACAAGACACTCTACTCGCTCGACATGGGTTCTCTCGTTGCGGGCGCAAAGTTCCGTGGCGAATTCGAGGAGCGCTTGAAGGCCGTCTTGAACGAGATCGCGAAGTCGGACGGTCAGATCCTGCTCTTCATCGACGAGGTGCATACGGTCGTCGGCGCGGGCGCAGCCGAGGGTGCGATGGACGCGGGCAATTTGTTGAAGCCGATGCTCGCGCGCGGCGAACTGCGCTGCATCGGCGCGACGACCTTGAGCGAGTACCGCAAGTACATCGAGAAGGATGCGGCTCTTGAGCGCCGCTTCCAGCCGGTCATGGTCAGCGAGCCGACGGTCGAGGACACGATTTCGATTCTGCGCGGCATCAAGGAGCGCTACGAGGTGCATCACGGCGTGCGCATCCGCGACAACGCGCTCCTGGCGGCGGCGACGCTTTCTGACCGTTACATTTCGGACAGGTTCCTGCCCGACAAGGCGATCGACCTTGTGGACGAGGCAGCGGCAAAGCTGCGTACGGAAATCGAGTCGATGCCGCAGCCGCTGGATGAGGCGCGGCGCAAGATCATGCAGCTTGAGATTGCCGAGCAGGCGCTGAAGAAGGAGACGGACGACGCCTCGAAGGAAAAGCTCGCGCATGTAACCGAGGAGAAGGAGGAACTGCAGAAGAAGGAAAAGGAACTCAAGGACAAGTGGGAGGCGGAGAAGCAGGCGATCCTGCGCGTGCGTGCTGTAAAGAAGGAGATCGACCAGGTCAAGAACGAGATGGAACTTGCCGAGCGCGACTACGACTTGAGCCGCCTGTCCGAGCTTCGCTACGGCAAGCTGCCGACCTTGGAGAAGCAGCTTAAGGAAGAGGAGGATGCCTTGGCGAAGAAGGCAGAGGACGATCATCTGCTCAAGGAGGAGGTCAGCGAGGAGGACATCGCCGAAGTCGTGAGTCGCTGGACGGGCATCCCCGTCTCGAAGATGCTCACGGGCGAGCGCGAAAAACTCTTGCGCCTCGAAGATGTATTGCATGAGCGCGTCGTCGGACAGGACGAGGCTGTGCGCGTCGTCAGCGAGGCAATCTTGCGGGCGCGTGCGGGCATCAAAGATCCGAACCGCCCGATCGGCTCGTTCATTTTCCTCGGCCCGACGGGTGTCGGCAAGACGGAACTGGCGAAAACTTTGGCGGAGGCGCTTTTCGACGATGAGCGCAGCATGATCCGCATCGACATGTCGGAGTACATGGAGAAGCATTCCGTGGCGAGGCTCATCGGAGCGCCTCCGGGCTACGTCGGCTACGAGGAGGGCGGACAGCTCACAGAAGCCGTGCGCCGTCGTCCCTACAGCGTCATCTTGCTCGACGAGATCGAGAAGGCGCATCGCGACGTGTTCAACGTGCTCCTTCAGATTCTGGACGATGGCCGCCTGACGGATGGCAAGGGGCGCGTCGTGAACTTCAAGAACACCGTCATCATCATGACGAGCAACCTTGGATCGCACGAGATTCTTAACAAGGACTTCGAAGAAGCGCAGACGGCAGTCAAGGAGCTTCTGAAAGAGTACTTCCGTCCTGAGTTTTTGAACCGTGTCGATGACATCGTCGTGTTCAAGGGTCTCGCGCGTGAGCAGGTCAAGGCGATCGCCAAGCTCCTGCTGGAGAGCCTTTCTAAGCGTCTCCAGCACCAGGTGGGCATCACGCTCTCGTGGACGGAGGACGCCTTGGAGTTGCTGGCGAACCAGGGATTCGAGCCGAACTTCGGCGCGCGTCCGCTGCGCCGCTTGATTTCGCACAAGGTGGAAACGGCACTGTCGAAGGAGATCATCAAGGGCGAAGCGAAGGAAGGAGATGTCGTCGAGATCGGCGCAGAAGGCGGCGAGTTCACGTTCAAGACGCTTTGAGGAAAAAAGCAAAAAAGATGGGAGGCGGATGCCTCCCATCTTTTTGCTTTTTATGAAGGAAAACGTATCTTAGATAAGAAAAAAATAAAATTTGAAAAAAGTATGGCGGTTAGTCCTATGTGATGTTATAATAGGACAAACAAACTAGTGAGGTGCGAAGAAGGGATGAATTTATCGTGAAGCTGAAAAAGTATCCAGTAAGTCAGTTGCAGGAAGGAATGGTTATTGGCAGAGGTATTTATGAAGAGGATATGACGGTCATTTTGTCGGAGGGGACGGTTCTTGATCGTCAGATGATTTCTTTGCTGGAAAGCCGCGACGTATACTTCGTTCATGTACGTGACGATATTGCGCCTGTGCCTCCTGCGCATCAGGTTGACGATGTGAAAATCGCTCTGGCGGATGTGGCGGCGGCCTTGGGTGGCTCGCGGGCAAAGTCCGAGAACGCTCTCTTGCCTACGCTGAACATCATGCCTGAAACCTCCTCGCTCGACAAGGACGCCTCCTTGGCGGAATTCATGCGAGAGGTGGCGGACACCGTTGCCGTGAAACCTGTGATTCGTCGGAGGGCTGCCCGTTCTGTCGTGCAGACGGGGATTGCCCCGCAGAAGGACTCTCCTCTTGAGTCCGCTTATGTGAGCCAGTACAAGGATCTTTGTCTCAATCTCTCGATGCTTTACGAAACGACGCGCACGAGCGGGCACATCGACAAGGCGGCGGTGGAGATCCTCGCACAGCAGGTTCTGCCGCTTTGCTCAAGCGCCAAGGCGATGACGCACATTTACAATGTGGGGGTGAAGGGCGATTACTCGCTTCATCACAGCGTGCGCGTCGCCATTCTCGCAGGCCTCATGGGGCAATGGCTAAAGATGATGCAGCGTGATCGGCTGCGTCTCGTCATGGCGGCTCTCCTTCTTGATATTGGCTCCACACGCATAGCACCGGGGTTTCTTAAAAAGGTGGGCGGCTATACGAAGGAGGACCGCATGCTCATGCAGAAGCACACGCGCCTCGGTCATGCGCTCGTCATGAACTCGGCATTCGCTTCAGATGCGCAGATTGCGGGAGCGGTGCTGCAGCATCATGAACGAAACGACGGCTCGGGCTATCCGGATGCCGTAAAGAAGGAGCAGATCTGCGACTTTGCACGCATCCTTGCCATTCTCGACAGTTACGATGCGATGACTTCGAGACGCTCCTACGCCAAGAGGCGGTCGCCCTTCGACGTCTTTTCGGCGTTGTCCGATGAATTTGTCGCAAACCATCTCGATGCGGCTTATGGCCTGCCGTTCATCCGCCACGTCTGCAATTCATTGAACGGCAACTGGGTCAAACTCACGAACGGCGAGACGGGAAAGATCGTCTACATCGATGAATCGCGGCTCGATGCATTGCCAATCGTGCAGACGATGGACGGCGCCTTTGTCGACCTCAATACGCTGAGCAGCATACGCATAGAGTCCATGCTCGCGAGCGAAGAGATGACACATTGATAAGTTTCCCGCTCGCGTTGCTATCTTCCCGCGCGTTGCTATCTTCCCGCGCGTTGCTATCTTCCCGCGCGTTGCTATCTGCCGAAAACAGTAGCATTCAAGAAGGAATTATGATATAATCGAATGCGACGATTGTAGGAATTTTTGGGCGGAGAAAGAAAAGCAGTCGGATACCATCGGGCATGGACGTTTCGGTGACGTACCCGGCTGTTTCGCCATGGAAGGGTGCAGGATGATGTTGAAGAAGTGTTCTATTGGCCGCCTGCGGGAAGGCATGATTCTTGGACGGGATGTATACAAGGACGATATGACGGTCCTTTTGGGCGAAGGAACGGTGCTCACGTCCAAGATGCTCGATTCCCTTGCCGATCACGACATCTTTTCCGTGTATATTCAGGCGGAGGACGAGGAGGAAGCGATCTCAGCGCCAAATCCGCCGTCGCTCGGGGAGGATGAGGAACGAGGCGAGATTCCTGCCGAGGCAGATGAGAAGATGCCTGTGAAGGTTGCGCCGAAGAAGGAGCGACTTCAGGATGATTCCTATGTGCGGCAATATGACGAGGTTTTTGCCTTGCTGAAGAAGTTCTATGCTGCCACGAGGACGACCTCACGCATTGATGTGGAGACTGCTCGGTTGTTGACTCGGAAGTTTTTGCCGCTGTGTGAAAGTGCAAAGGCGATCGTGCAGATTTACAATATGGAGACGGAAGAGGATTATCGCCTCCACCATAGCATGCACATTGCCATTCTTGCGGGACTTATGGGGCAATTCCTCAAACTGCGTGCGTCGGAGAGGGACCGTCTCATTATGGCGGCCTTTCTCTTGGACATTGGTACGACGCGCATCGCGGCGGAATTCCTTGAGATCCAGGGCTATTACAGCGATGCGGAGCGCAGGCTCATGCAGAAGCATGTGCGCTTAGGGCAGGAACTTCTTGCCCGGTCTGCGCTCGGGACGGATGAGCAGATTGTCGGCGCTGTACTGCAGCATCATGAGAGAAACGATGGATCGGGCTATCCGTCAAGACTGAAGAAGGAACAGATCTGCGGCTTTGCCCGCATCCTTGCTATCGTGGATATCTTTGACGCGATGGCTTCTAACCGCGTTTATAAGAGAAAGCGATCGCCTTTTGATGTATTTAAAATTCTTGCTGATGACATCTTGAAAGGTCGCCTGGATACGGAGTATGGCGTTTCGTTCATCCGCCATATCGGACAAGCCTTGAATGGCTGTTGGGTCAGGCTTAGTGATGGAGGTGTGGGCAAGATTGTCTATATCGATGAATCGCGCCTTGACGCATTGCCGGTCATTCAGACAATGGAAGGGGAGTTCCTTGATCTCAACACGAACGGCAATATCAAGATTGTGTCCTTGCTTACGAGTAATGAAGTACAGGAGGCATAAGATTTATTGTTGTTGCTTTGAAGATTTGCCGAGGAATTTTTGCATGAGAATAAATTCTTCCGCAATTTGCAGCGATCTGCAAGGGAGTGCAAGTGGATGTTGAAGAAGTATCCTGTTGACCAGTTGAAAACAGGTATGGTCATTGGGCGAACGGTATATGCTGAGGATATGTCCGTCCTCTTGGGCGAAGGGACGGTGCTCGATGAGCAGCGAATCGAATATCTCGAGCAGCGGGGGATAGTCTTCGTCCGCATTTTGCTGCCCGATGCAGATGAGTCTGCCGAAGTTGCCGAGTCGCCACAGGTGAAGAAAGAGCTGGACGCTGCCTCAAAGGTGTCGAGCGAGCAGACGCAAGCGGCGATGGCGGTGCTTGCGTCTGCAGAAGAAGCAAAGAAAAAGGCTTTGGCAGCGGTCGAGGAGCGGGCAGCTCAGAGGGCGGCAAAGGCGAAGAAGGAAGTGCAGGCTGAAGTCCCAGAAGAGGCGTATCACGAGAAGATGGCTCCTGTGCCTGAGGAAGAAGATCATCGGCCTACATCCAAGTCAGGTGTCGTGCTGCGCGAGACTTCAGTGCTTGAAGCAGCGTATCTTGAGAAGTATGAAGCGTGCTTCGAGGAGCTACAGGGATTTTTCAGCTCAGTACGTTCCAACGGCCGCATCAACACGGCGGAGGCGGAGGCGATCTCGCGCAATTTTGCGCCGCTTTCTTCGAGTGCGAAGGCGGTCACGCATATTTACAATATGGAGACGATCGGCGAATACCAGCTGCATCATACGATGCGCGTCGCGGTTCTCGCCGGACTCATGGCGCAATGGCTCAAGATGTCGGCGCAGGAAAGGCAGCGACTGATCTTGGCGGCGTTTCTCATGGATATTGGCTATACCTCGTTCGCACCGAATTTTCTCAGGAAGATCGCACTTTATACGCCGGAAGAGCGCCGTCTTATGCAGAAGCATGCTCGCTTAGGTTATGACATTGTTTCTCGTTCCTCGTTGCAACTTGATAAGCAGGTCGTAGAGGCCGTATTGCAGCATCATGAACGAAATGACGGTTCGGGCTATCCGCAGAGAATGAAGAAGGATGGAATTTGCAAGTTTGCACGTATTCTCGCCATCTTAGACACCTACGACGCGATGGCATCGCGCCGCTATTATGCGAAACGACGTTCTCCGTTCGAGGTCTTTTCTGTTATTTCAGACGAGTGTATTGCGGGACGTCTGGATGCGGAGTACGGCATCGTCTTCATCCGCAACTTTTCCAGCACCCTTAACGGCAATTGGGTCAAGCTTTCCAATGGTGAGGTGGCGAAGATCGTCTATATCGACGGCTCGCGCATGAACGCCCTGCCGGTCGTGCAGACGTCTGAGGGACAGTTCATCGACCTCAATACGATGCCAAACATCAAGGTCGAATATCTTCTGTCCAGTTCCGAGGCGGAAAAAAAGGCGAAATCTGCAGAGAAAACAGCAGCAGGCGGCATGTAAAGATGATAATACGGCTCTATGGGGAGCGTTCCCGAACGGAAGGATAGTTCCGTTCGGGAGTTTTTTTGTAGAAACATGGTGTACTAAGGGAATATATACTTGAAAATAATTATCTATTTTGCTATGATGGGAAAAATGTTTGGCAAAAGAAGGAAGGAGAGTTTTGTTTGGAGAAGAAGCGGAGGTTTAAGATCACCGACATCCTGCTCTTGCTCGCAAGCGGTGCGTTTCTTGTCGGTATGCGCACGTTCCTTGCGCCTTGCGCTCAGCAGGCAGACGGCAAGTGGATGGTGTGCCACTGGGCGGGTGAGGCGCTCACGGGTGTTGCCGCTGTGCTCTTCGTCATCTCTTTGCTGCACGCTTTGATTCCGCGCGCCCAAATCAAGATGGGGCTGGCTCTGGCGATGATTCCTGCAGCGGCGTTGGCTTTCCTCCTGCCGGGAACAATGATCGATCTCTGCATGATGGAGACGATGCGCTGCCATACGGTGATGCAGCCTGCGGCCAGGGCGATTTCCGTCGTGTTGATCTTGCTCGCCTGCTTGGATGTTTACTGCTATCGGAAGGGGGATGACCGATGAGCTTCGCACGCTTTCTTGCCGTGCGGAACTGCCGCAGGAATCCTTCGCGCACCGCCGCGCTGGGGCTGGTGGCGGCGCTGCTCGCTTTGGCGCTCTTCGGCGGTTCGCTCGTCGTCTTGAGTTTGCAGAACGGCCTGAATCGCTTTCAGGAGCGTCTGGGCGCAGACATTCTCGTTCTGCCCAAGGCGGCGCAGGCGGACGGCGGCCTGGAAGGCGTGCTCGTGCAGGGAAAGCCGCTTCAGTTCTACATGGAAGCCTCGCGCCTTGCAGAAATCGCGTCCTTGCCCGGCGTCGAACGCGCCGCACCGCAGTTCTTCCTGACGTCGGCAAATGCCGGCTGCTGCTCTGTAGCGGTGCAGCTGATCGGCTTCGATCCGGCGACGGACTTCACGATCCGGCCGTGGCTTTTGGAGAGCTATGCGGGAGACGTCGGCTATGGTGACATCCTCTGCGGCAGCGGCATCTCCGTGCCCGCAGACAGGCGGCTGAAGTTTTACAATGTGCCGTGCCGCGTCGTCGGTCGCCTGAGCCCGACGGGAACGGGCATGGATACGGCGGTCTACGCGAATATAGAGACGATCCGCGCCATGATGAAGAATGCGGCGGATTTGGATTTCGCATCGTTTCAGGGTGTCGATCCCGAGCAGGCGATTTCCGCCGTGCTCGTCAAGACCTCGCCCGACTTCAGCCCTGAGGCCGTGGCGCAGGCGATTTCCGCTGCCTATCCCGATCTCGCGGCGCGGCCCGCACACGGCATGGTTCGGAGCGTGGAGGCGGGACTGGGCGGCGTCACGGGGACGGTCGGCGTCCTGCTCTTCGTGGTCTGGCTTCTGTGCATCGGGCTTCTGGCGCTCGCCTTTCGACTGGTGTTCGCGGAGAGACGCGGGGAGTTCGCCGTGCTCCTCATCAGCGGCGCAAGGAGAGGCGTACTCGCGCGAATCGTCCTCGCCGAAGCCCTCATCGTGTCCTCTCTTGGCGCGGCGGGCGGTGTCCTTGCGGGCGCTTTCGTGCTGCTGCCTTTTACCGCACTCTTGAAGGACAGTTTTGCGCGGCCCTACCTTCTGCCCGACGCTTCGTGCATCGCTCTTTTGGCGGCAGGGGCTTTTTGCGCCGCTGTTCTTTCCGCCGCGCTCGCGGCGCTTTGGACGGTGCGGCGCATGGATGTGACGCTGCGGGAGGATATGTGATGGAACTTCGTGCAGAAAAAATCAGCCGGGATTTCCTGCGGCCGAGTGCGCCGCAGGGCTTCTTCATGGCGGTCGAGGAAACGGACTTCTCGCTGCGTGCGGGTGCCTTGATCGCCATCACGGGACGCTCGGGCAGCGGCAAGAGCACGCTTTTGAAAATGCTGGCAGGCCTCATGGAGCCGGGCACGGGACGCGTGCTCCTGGGTGATACGGACATCTACCGACTGGAAGAGGCGGAGCTTGCCCGGCTGCGCAATCGGCAGATCGGCCTCGCGCCGCAGACGCTCATGGCGCTCTCCAGCTTGACGGTGCAGGAGAACGTGCTGCTGCCGTGCTTGCTCTACGGCGAGGCGCGAGAGGCGAAGCCGCGTGCCGAGCAGCTCATGGAGCGGCTCGGCATCGCGCATCTCAGGTGCGCCGATCCGACGGAGCTTTCGGGCGGCGAGCTGCGCCGCCTGACGCTGGCTCGCGCCTTGGTGCGCGACAGCGCCGTCCTGCTGCTCGACGAGCCGACGGGCGATCTTGACGACGAGAATACGCGCCTCGTCCTCACGCTGCTGCGCGAAGAGGCGGCGCACGGCAAGGCAGTCCTTCTCGTGACGCATGAGCGCGAGGCGGCGGACTACGCTGATCGCCTCTATCGTATGGAGGCGGGCAAGTTAGAATTGTTATCCTGAAATTTCATTTGTGTTGACGATTGAAATCGGGTATAATGGGGGTGTTTTGTTGAGGAAGCGCTGATAAAATGAGGTCGCCCAGATTTGCACAGATGCGCTGTATCTGTCGAGGAGACAAACCACAGGCGTAGCGGTGCTACGTCGAGGATTTGTCGACGACGAGAGGACAGTGCAGATGTGTGAAGATGGGTGGCTGAATTTATCAGTGATTCCTTGACAGCGTGATTTGTAGCAGATGGGAGAAGGGCGCGGCAGTTTTTCGTCCGTGCATGACAGGGGGGCAAGAAGCGTGGCGGAGTTCATTCGTGCCGAACATCTTTCGCATGTATTCCATGCGGGGGAAGAGGATGCTTATCGGGCGCTTTCCGACATCTCCTTGTCCATCGCCGACGGCGAGTTCCTCGCCGTCCTCGGCACGAACGGTTCGGGTAAGTCGACGCTGGCGCGTCACTTCAATGCGCTCCTCCTGCCGACCGAGGGTCGATGTACGGTCGCGGGGCTGGATACGAAGGAGACGCAGGAGCTCTGGCGCATCCGCCAGCTCGTGAGCATGGTGTTCCAGAATCCCGACAATCAGATCATCGCCGCTGTCGTTGAGGACGACGTCGCCTTCGGGCCGGAAAACCTCGGCATAGAGCCGGCGGAAATCCGCGTGCGCGTGAGAGACGCGCTCGCTGCCGTCGGCATGGAGCGCTATCGCACGGCAGCGCCGCACCTCCTCTCGGGCGGGCAGAAGCAGCGCGTGGCGATTGCGGGCGCGTTGGCGATGCGGACGCGCTGCCTCGTGCTCGACGAGCCGACGGCGATGCTCGATCCTTTGGGCAGGCAGGAGGTCTTGCAGACGGTGCAGCGGCTTCATCGCGAGAGGGGCATCACCGTCATTTATATCACACACTTCATGGAGGAGGCGGCGGCCGCCGACCGCGTCATCGTCATGGAGGAGGGGCGCATCGCGGCGGAGGGAACGCCGCGCGAGGTGTTTCAGGACGTCTCGGGCATGAAGGCGCGTGGCCTCGACGTGCCGCTCGCCGTCGAGCTGGCGGCGCTCCTTCGCGCGGACGGCATATCGCTGCCGCAGGATCTCTTGACGGATAGGGAATTGGTGAGTGCGCTTTGTCCATCGTGCTGAAAAATATCGACTACACATACATGCGCGGCACGCCGTTTGAGCGCAAGGCTCTTTCGGACGTCTCGCTGACGATCGAGGCGGGCAGCTTCACGGCGCTCGCCGGGCATACGGGATCGGGAAAATCGACGCTCGTGCAGCATCTCAACGGCCTTCTGCAGCCCGACAGCGGCACGGTTCTCGTCGACGGCACGGACATCGGCAAGAAGGGCGCGGAGGCGAAGAAGGCGAAGCGCAGCGTCGGCATGGTCTTCCAGTACCCCGAGCATCAGCTCTTCGAGGAGACGGTGGAAAAGGATGTCGCGTTCGGCCCCATGCGTCTCGGGCTTTCCGCGCAGGAGGTCGAGGAGCGCGTGAGGGCGGCGCTGGACTTCGTGGGGCTTCCTGTCTCCGAGTTTGGGGCGCGGTCGCCGTTCGCTCTGTCCGGAGGGCAAAGGAGGCGTGCGGCGATTGCGGGCATCTTGGCGCTCAAGCCGCGCTATCTCGTGCTTGATGAGCCGACGGCGGGGCTTGACCCGCGTGCGAGCGCCGCGCTCCTCGCGCGTCTCGCCGAATTGCACGAGCACGACGGCGTGACCATCGTGCTCGTCTCGCACAATATGGACGACATCGCGCGCTATGCCGACCGCCTCATCGTCATGCACGCGGGTGGCGCGACGCTCGAAGGTGCGCCGCGCGAAGTCTTTTTCGCCAAGGAAAGGCTGGCGGAGGCGGGGCTTCGTGCGCCGCATCTCGTCGAGCTTCTGGAAGAGCTGCGCGAGAAGGGACTCGACCTCAATCCCGCCGCCTTCGACACGGCGGATGGCGCAGCGCGCATCAAAGAGGCTCTGAGGAGGCGAAGACTATGCTGAAGGACATCACGCTCGGGCAGTTCTTCCCGGGCGATTCGCTCCTGCACCGCCTCGATCCGCGCACGAAGATCGTCCTCTTGTTCTTCTTCCTCGCGGCGGTCTTCGTCTTTGACTCGCCGCTCGCTTATGCGGCGCTGACGGCGTTCACGGCGGCGCTGATCGCTGTCAGCCGCGTGCCGTTCCTCTTGATGCTCAAGGCGCTGAAGCCGCTCTCGTGGATCATCGCCTTTACGTTCGTCATCCACCTCGTGAGCACGCCGGGCGACGCCTTTTTCCATGTGTGGCTCTTCGACCTCACTTGGCAGGGCACGGCGAAGGGCTTCTTCATCGCGCTCAGGCTGGCGCTTCTGATTCTCTTGTCCGCGCTCCTCACGTATACGACCTCGCCGCTCGCCCTGACCGATGCCTTGGAAACCCTCATGCAGCCCGCGAAGCGCGTCGGTGTACCCGCGCACGAGATCGCCATGATGATGACGATCGCGCTGCGTTTCGTGCCGACCTTGATCGAGGAGGCTGACAAGATCATGAAGGCGCAGCAGGCGCGTGGCGCAGACCTCACGGAGGGAAGCGTCATCGAGCGCGTCAAGGGGTTCGTGCCCGTGCTCGTGCCGCTCTTTATCTCGGCGTTTCGCCGCGCCGACGACCTCGCGCTGGCGATGGAGGCGCGCTGCTATCGCGGCGGCGTCGGACGCACGCAGATGAAGGCGTTGCGCATCAGCTCCATCGACTATGTCGCCTACGCTTTCGGCGCACTCTTTTTCGCGGCGCTCGCCGCCTTGAAGTTCGGCGGGATCGCATGAAGCGCGAGCATAAGGAAAGGATGAAGGCGCGCGCGCGCAACATCTGTTTGACCGTCGCCTACGACGGCACGGCGTACCACGGCTTCCAGCGTCAGAGTCCGCCGATCCGCGCCGTGCAGAACGTCCTGGAGGAAAAGCTTGCGCTCGTCTTCGGCGATGCGATCGAACTGGCGGCGGCAGGACGCACTGATGCGGGTGTTCACGCCATGGGGCAGGTCGTGAACTTCTTTACGGACGGGCGCATCCCGACAGAGCGCATCGTGCGTGCGATGAACAGCGTCCTGCCGCCCGATATCGTCGTCAAGGCGGCGCGGGAAGAAGGGCGTGACTTCTCCGCACGTCACAGCGCGAAGAGCAAGTCGTATATCTATCGCATACAGGAGGGCGGTACGCCGAACCCGTTCAGCGAGCGCTACGCTTGGTACGTTGGCACGCCGCTCGACCTTGCAGCGATGAACGAGGCGGCGGCGCTGCTCCTCGGCACGCACGACTTTTCGGCGTTTCGTGCCGCAGGCGGTGCGCCGATGCTGCCCGTGCGCACGATGTACAGCGCCGAGGGCAGACGCATCGAGGGCGAGAGGATTGAGTTTCGCTTCCATGCGAACGGCTTCCTCTACCACATGGCGCGCAACATCGTCGGCACGCTCGTCGATGTTGGCAGGGGGCGGCGCACGCGGGCGGACTTCGCTGCGATTCTCGCGAGCCGCGAGCGAAAGCGTGCCTCGGCGACTGCGCCTGCACGCGGCTTGTTTTTGGAAAGCGTCGTGTATTGAATACGAAGGATTTATTCCCCAGAAAGGCGCGGATGTGTTATAATGAATCGAGTGCACGATGTCTGCTTTTTGAATATTATACACTTCCCTGCCATAAAAACGGCCGATAGGTTTAGCCTTCGGCTCGATTTTTTAGGATTCATAGCAGACAGCGTGTAACAACAGTCATTATATGGATGGTGAGAAGATGAAAGTCACGGAGAAGGATTTGGCGGATGTCGCTGTCCTGTCGCGCCTCTCGATTGCAGAGGAGGAGAGGGAAAAGTATCTTGGGCAGCTCGACGCCTTTTTGCAGTATGTCGAGAACCTTGACGGTGTCGATACGGCAGAGGTTCAGCCGACGACGTATGCCCTGCCGATGCAGAATGTCTTTCGTGCCGACGAGGTGAAGCCTTCGCTCGCACGAGAGGCGGCGCTTTCCAACGCGCCTTTGGCGGACGACGGCTATTTCAAAGTGCCGAAGATTCTGGAAGGCTGAGGAGGAACCTAGGTGAAACTTTACGACAAGGCGGCGCATGAGCTTCATGATCTGCTGCAAAGGAAAGAAATCTCCTCGACCGAACTGACGAAAGACGTGCTCGCACGTATGGATGAGGTCGAGGGCGAAGTCGGGGCGTATTTGACGCAGACGCGTGAGACGGCGCTCTTGCAGGCGGCAAGCGCTGATGAGAAGATTGCGCGCGGCGAGCGGATCGCCTTTTTGGAGGGCATCCCCGGCGCGATCAAGGATAACATCTGCACGAAAGGCGTCAAGACGACGTGCGCTTCTAAGATTTTGGAGAATTTCGTACCTCCCTACGATGCTACGGTCATGGAAAAGATTGCCTCAGAGCATCCTGTCATCTTAGGAAAACTCAACATGGATGAGTTCGCGATGGGCGGTTCGACAGAGAATTCCGCTTATCAGAAGACGCACAATCCGTGGAATCTCGACTGCGTGCCCGGCGGCAGTTCGGGCGGCAGCGCGGCGGCGGTCGCTTCAGGTACGGCGGTCTGGGCGCTCGGTTCCGATACGGGCGGCTCGATTCGCCAGCCAGCGTCGTTCTGCGGCGTCGTCGGCATGAAGCCAACGTATGGCCGCGTCTCGCGCTATGGTCTCGTCGCCTATGCGTCGTCGCTCGACCAGATCGGCCCCGTGACGCGCGATGTGATGGATTGTGCGCATGTGCTGAATGTCATCGCCGGACACGATGTGATGGATTCGACCTCCAGCACCGCGCCCGTGCCCGATTATACGAAGGCACTGACCGAGGACGTGAAGGGCTTGAAGATCGGTCTGCCGAAGGAATACTTCGTCAAGGGCATGGACGCTGACGTAGAAAAAGCGATTCGCAAGGCGATTGCGGATTTTGAGGTGATGGGCGCTGAGGTCACGGAAATCACTCTGCCGCATACGGATTATGCGATTTCGACCTATTACCTCATTGCGCCGGCGGAAGCCGCGACGAACCTTGAGCGTTACGACGGTGTGAGCTACGGTGCACGCGTCGATGGCGCGGACATCGTTGAGATGATGACGAAGACGCGCAGCGAGAAGTTCGGCGAGGAGGTCAAGCGCCGTATCATGATCGGCAACTACGCGCTTTCGGCGGGCTATTATGATGCGTACTATCTCAAGGCGCTGAAGGTGCGTACGCTCGTGCAGCAGGATTTCACCGACGCCTTCAAAAAGGTCGATGTCATCATGGCACCGACAGCGCCGACGCCGGCCTTCAAGATCGGCGAGATGGTTTCCGACCCGCTGAAGATGTATCTGCAGGATATCTGCACCGTGCCTTTGAACCTCGCAGGTCTGCCAGGCATTTCCGTGCCCTGCGGCTACTCGGCGAAGGGCATGCCCATCGGCCTGCAGATCATCGGCAAGGCTCTGGCGGAGGAAACGATTCTGCGCGCCGCCTACGCTTATGAGCAGGCACATTCCTTCCATAAGGATAGGGCGGAGATCGGGGAGGTGAAGGCATGAATTACGAAGCAGTCATCGGTCTTGAGATTCACAGTGAGCTCAAGACGAATACGAAGATTTTCTGCGGCTGCGCCACGAAGTTCGGCGCCGAGCAGAATACGCATGTCTGCCCCGTTTGCCTGGGGCTGCCCGGCGTCCTGCCCGTGCTTAACAAGCGCGTTGTCGAGTTCGCCATCAAAGCGGGTCTTGCACTCAACTGCACGATCAACAAGTACAGCAAATTCGACCGAAAGAACTACTATTATCCCGATTTGCCGAAGAACTTCCAGACCTCGCAGTACGATCTGCCGATTGCTGAGCATGGTTATGTCGATATTGAGACGGAGAATGGCATGAAGCGCATCCGTATCCTGCGCATCCACATGGAAGAGGATGCGGGCAAGCTTGTCCATTCGGGCGCTACGATTACGGACTCTTTGACATCGAACGTCGATTACAACCGCACGGGCGTGCCTCTCATCGAGATCGTTTCCGAGCCGGACATGTCGACGCCCGAGGAAGCGCGCGCCTACATGGAGAAAATCAAGTCGATCCTCGAATACATCGACGTTTCCAACTGCCGCATGGAAGAGGGAAATCTGCGCGCCGACCTCAATATCTCGCTTCGTCCCGCAGGAGAGAAGACGCTTGGCACGAAGGCGGAGATGAAGAACATCAATTCCTTCAAGGCGGTTGAGGACGCTCTTTCCTACGAGATTGAGCGCCAGGAGGAAATCCTCGAAGACGGCGGTCATATCGTGCAGGAAACGCGCACATGGGATCCTGAGCGCGGCGTCACGAAGTCCATGCGCTCGAAGGAAGAGGCGCATGACTATCGCTACATGCCGGAACCGGATCTCGTACCCATCGTGACCACGGAAGAAGAGATCGAGGCGTATCGCAAGGGTTTGCCCGAGCTGCCCGATGCACGCCGCGAACGCTACATGAAGGAGTTTGGCCTGTCGGCTTACGATGCGGGCATCATCACGGCGTCGCGGGCGATGGCGGAATACTTCGAGGCCTGCCTTGCGGGCGGCGCCGATGCGAAGAGCGCGGCGAACTGGATCATGGGAGACCTCGCGAAGAACCTCAATGCCGAGGGCAAGACGATCGAGGAATCGCCGGTTGAAGCCTCGCGCCTCGCGCAGATGCTTGCGCTCATCGAAAAGGGCACGATCTCGTCGAAGATTGCCAAAAAGGTTTTCGCTGAGATGTGGACGTCGAGCGATGCGCCCGAGAAAATCGTCGAGGACAAGGGCCTCGTGCAGATCACGGATACGAAGGCGATCGAGGCGATCGTCGACGCCGTCATCGCCGCCAATCCAAAGCCTGTCGCCGACTACAAGAGCGGCAACAAAAAGGCGCTCGGCGCTCTCGTCGGCCAGGTTATGAAGCAGTCGAAGGGCAAGGCGAATCCGCAGATGGTCAACCAGCTGCTCGCAGATAAGCTGAGCTGATAAAGTGTTTGAAGGGGCAGTGCATGAGTCGGATCTGACTCATGCACTGCCCTTTTTTACCTAAATTTCCCACAGGCATACGACAATAAGAAAATACATTGACTTTTTCCATCTGCTTCATATACAATAGATGCACATTGGTCTTGCGCGTTTTCTTCGCAAGGCTTGCTTGAAGGGGGCGCATATCTTGGTAAAGGTGTTGGTCAGCGGAGCTTGCGGCCGCATGGGACAGGCTGTCGTCAAGGCAGTGCTCGCGGATGCGGAGCTTTCCCTCGTCGCTGCTGTCGACGTGCATGGCGGCGGGGATGCGGGAGAGATCGCGGGCTGCGGCAAATGCGGCGTGACGGTGGCGACGGATCTCGCGCAGGCGCTCTTAGAGGCAAAGCCGGACGTCATGGTGGATTTCACGCGGCCGGACGTCGTGTTTTCCAACGCGATGCTCGCCGTGCAGCATGGGGTCTCGCCCGTCATCGGCACGACGGGCATGACGGCGGACGAAAAGGCGCAGCTCGAAGCGCTGTCGTTGGAGAAGAAGACGCCGGTCTTTCTTGCACCGAACTTCGCCATCGGCGCAGTCCTCATGATGCTCATGAGCCAGCAGGCGGCGAAGTATATGCCGCACGTCGAGATCATCGAGCTGCACCATGACAACAAGCTTGATGCGCCGTCGGGCACGGCCTTGCAGACGGCGGAACTGATCAAGGAGGCGCGTGCGTCCGTGCGGCAGGGGCATCCCGATGAGAAGGAGAAGCTTCCGGGCGCACGCGGCGCTGAGGTCGACGGCATGAGGATTCACAGCGTGCGTCTGCCCGGCTTCGTTGCGCATCAGGAGGTCATCTTCGGCGGTCTCGGTCAGACACTGACGATCCGCCATGACTCCATCAACCGCGAGTCGTTCATGCCGGGCGTTGTGCTCGCTTGCAAGAAGGTCAGGGATCTTGCGGGTCTCGTCGTCGGCTTGGAGAAGCTGCTCGATTGATGTCGGCAGGAAAAATTACAGGAGATGGCAGCATGAAGAAATATAATGTGGCAATCATGGGCGCGACGGGCGCCGTGGGGCAGGAATTTCTGAACCTCATCGAGGAGCGCAAGTTCCCATTTGCAGAGCTTCGCTTGCTTGCGTCCTCGCGCTCGGCGGGCAAGAAGATCGCCTTCATGGGCAAGGAATACACGGTAGAGGAGACGCGCGAGGATTCCTTCGAGGGCATTGACATCGCGCTCTTTGCGGGCGGCGGCGCGAGCAAGACATTTGCACCTGCCGCTGTGAAGGCGGGCGCTGTTGCCATTGACAATTCGAGCACGTTCCGCATGGACAAGGATGTGCCGCTCGTCGTGCCCGAGGTCAATCCCGAGGCTTTGAAGGAGCACAAGGGCATCATCGCGAATCCGAATTGCTCGACGATCATCATGGTCATGGCGCTGAAGCCGCTTCGCAATCTCGCGCTCATCAAGCGCGTCGTCGTCTCGACGTATCAGGCCGTTTCGGGCGGCGGCAAGGAGGCGATGGCGGAGCTTGAGGAGCAGGTCGAGGCCATCGTAGCGAAGAAGCCCGTGAAGGCGGAGATCTTGCCGGGCGCATCGCTCAAGAAGCACTATCAGATTGCTTTCAACCTGATTCCGCAGATTGACATCTTCAAGGAAAATCTCTACACGAAGGAAGAAATGAAGATGATCGACGAGACGCGCAAGATTCTTTCTGAGCCTGACTTGCGCGTGACGGCGACGACGGTTCGTGTGCCTGTCTACCGCAGCCATGCGGAGTCGGTCAACATCGAATTTGCGGAAGCGGTCAGCGTCGAGGCAGCGCGAAAGGCGATCGCCGCCTTCCCCGGTGCTGCCCTAAACGACGATCCCGACGAGCAGGCTTACCCGATGCCGCTCTTCACCTCGGGCAAGGACGACGTCGAGGTCGGGCGCATCCGTCTCGATGAATCGGTCGAGCACGGACTGAACCTCTGGGTCTGCGGCGACCAGATCCGCAAGGGCGCGGCGCTCAATGCGCTGCAGATCGCCGAGTACATGATCGAGCATGAGATGATCGGCTGAAGATGCAGATGCGAGCATTTCCGATGGGAGGGACAGCAAGAGATGGTCAGCGATGAAACGATGATGTTCCGCTTCGGCGCGGAAGAGAATAAGGCTGAGGTCATCATTCGCGAAGCCTGCGAAGCGATGGAAGAAAAGGGCTACAATCCGATCAACCAGCTTGTCGGATACCTTCTTTCCGGCGATCCTGCCTATGTGACGAGCTACAAGGAAGCGCGCA
Source organism: Selenomonas sp. CM52 (assembly GCF_000292955.1). Lineage (NCBI taxonomy): Bacteria > Bacillati > Bacillota > Negativicutes > Selenomonadales > Selenomonadaceae > Selenomonas > Selenomonas sp. CM52. The sequence continues at coordinate 22,633 of NZ_ALNM01000025.1, read as the reverse complement.
GCAAGGTGCGAAAACTGGAGCGCGACGAGCTTTTGGAAGAACTCGTGCATTTCTATATCGAGGCGCATCGGGAGAAGAAGGCGTGAAGAAGCGAGTTCTTGCGCTCGACGTCGGCGACCGTACGATCGGCGTCGCTGCAAGCGATGCGCTCGGTCTCACGGCGCAGGGCGTCGAGACGATTCGGCGCAAGTCGTGGGATAAGGATTTTGCGCGTCTCAAGGAACTGATGGAGATTTACGAGACGGACACCTTCATCGTCGGCTTGCCGAAGAACATGAACGGCACGCAGGGCGAGCGCTGCGACATCGTGCGCGACTTCGCGCAGAGGCTGCAGAAGAAGTTCAAAGGCAGCCAGGTCGTCTTTTGGGACGAGCGGCTTTCGACCGTGGCGGCGGAGCGCTCGCTGATCGCGGCCGACGTGAGCCGCGCCAAGCGGCGCAAGGTCATAGACAAGATGGCGGCCGTGTTCATCTTGCAGGGATATTTGGACAATCTGGGGATGTGCGTCGGCGCAGTCCCAGAAGAGAAATGAGGAAAAAGATATGTCGGACAAGGAAAAAGAAATTCTGGACGAGGATGCGGACGTCATTGTCGAGATGACGGACGAAGAGGGAAATAGCTACTATTACCGCGAGGAAATGATCATCCCTGTCGGCGATGACAAATTCGCGCTGCTCATCGGCATCCATGACGAGGAAGAGGAAGAGGAGCATGCGCACAGCTGCGGTTGCGGCTGCGGCGAGCACGATGAGGACGTCCTCATCGCCAAGGTCGTCATGGGCGATGATGGCGAAGAGGAATACGTCGAGCCTACGGACGAGGAATTTGACGCCGTGCAGCGTGCTTATGATGCGCTGATGGATGACGAAGAGGAAGACTGACGATTCATGCGAGGAAGTGCCGACGCTCATGAGGCGTCGGCTTTTTCTGGTTCTATTCTATACGTTATGGGGATACATTTTGTGTCTAAGTAACATAACCTAAAAAAAGATGTTACGAAGATACATTTTGTATCAACGTAACATCTTTTTTAGCTTGACGGAAAGAAGGTATTTTATGATGCCGGAGGAGTTTATTGTGTATGTCGACAATCTTCCTGATGCCCGCATTGAGAAGCGCACGGCGGAGGAAGTGATCTTTCATTCGCCCAAGAAGAAGTACGCTTGTCCAGCGCCTCGGAAAAACGATCCAGTCCATAAGCAAGAAGAAGGCTCGTTCCGCCTTTCAAGATGAACGTATCGGTTTCCTTGTTGAGTTCTGTCAAGAAATTACGCATGATTTCTATATGACGCATTTGTGCGGTATTCATTCGCCTCTTGCTCCTTTCTGAAAAGAATCCACTTCATTCGATACTCCTTTTCCATGAATCGGTCGATGTCTGTCCAGTGTGCTGTCTCGCGCAGTTTCCAAACTGCGGCAAAAATATCTGCGTCATAAATATCCGTGCAGATATAATCGCGGCGCATGCCTTGTAAATTGGAAAAATCTCCTGCCAAGAGCAGATCAAGGCAGGCTCGGATGTGGTTTGCAATGTAGAAAATCCCTTTTTTGCCCATAAGGCTGTGATGCTGTTCGATCCCTTCCGTGCCAAACGGCGATTTCTCCGTATTCCATAAAGGAATGTTTTCCCATGACAAAGACAGCGTATGCCAATCGCCGCTCGTTTCCAAACGGCACGGAATGTTGAGCGCATGAAGCCCCGATATGTATTTCATGACAATGCTCCTTTCCGTCATAGCACCTGGTTCACTCCCAGTATACAGGAAAATTCGCCCTTTAACAAAGTCTCGTGAAAAAATTCACAGCCGTCGGAAAGTGTGCAGTATTTAAATACTGCAAGCATTTACAATAGAGGAAGAGAGAAAGGGAGGGAAGCAGATGACAGAGGAACTGAAAGAACGTGATCCCGCGCGATGCCTACCCTTACAGGGTTAGCATAAACATGCAGTAGCACGCTCCCACTACCGTCAATATACGCGAAATACTCGTCAGTGTTAAGAATATCGACGGGAACTCTTGGCTATCAACAGGCATGGCACGGTGCAGAAAAAAAAGAAAGACCTCTCGCCCCCTAGCAGGAATTTCACCTGTGATAGGGACGGCGGGAAGACTTTCTACGAGTAGTATACGAGAAATATTCATCCGCGTCAAGGCTGCCGACGGGAAGTCTTGCTATCAGCAGACGTGACATAATCAGAGACAAAAAAGAAGAGCTAACGCCCCAGCGGGGAGTTTACCCCTTGTGGAGCCAGATAACTCTTCTATTGCCACCACTATACGCGAGATTTTCGCCAGTGTCAAGGAAGCCGCAGAAAATTTCTACTATAAGAATGATACAGAGAGAAAAAGCGGGACAGCAGATGACGGAAGAACTGAAAGAACTGCTCGGCAAAGACGGCAGCCGCGTTACAAAGAAGTCGAGAAGGCGCTGCAAGGCGGCAATGCGAGGGCGAAGAGCGCTGCAAGGTCGGTGCAGCGTTTCTCGCCGCTCACGCCGCGACATGGGCAGAGCGCGTATCACGCGCGACAGGGAAGCCTTTCACGGCACAGTACTGGTCGCGCATATCCATAGATTTTATGTACCCGTGCACATAGGAACAGAACTAAAGACAATCCGAATCGTTGCGGAAGAACAGGAAGGCGTCATCACTTTGATGCCAGCAGATGTAAACGTGTATGATGTGCTTCTTGAAGATGTACATACAAACAAAGGAGGAAGCGCTGCTACCTCAACAGGGATTTCACCTGCTGGGAGGCCAGACAACGCTTCCTCTGATACCATTACTATACGCGAAATGCTCGCCGGTGTCAAGGACGCCGACGGGAAAACTTACTATCAGCAACATCAAGAATTCCGAGGACAGATTCAAGGACAGTTCTCCGTGCTGCAAGAAGGCAGCTGTCTCTTCAGCCTCTTTGAAGCAGCCGACGAAAGCACCTTTCTGCATGAGATAGAGCATATCTTTTACGACGATCTCGCGCGTCTCGCGCCTTTCGATGAAGAGACTGCCGAAGACCTTGCCAAGGTCGACGCCTGGGCGAGCTGGTACGAGGGCGCGGCAAAAGAATACGAAGATACGCCGTGGGCGATGGAATTTGCCGCACGCGAACGCGCGATCGAAGATGCAGGACGCGGCAGATAAAGAAAAAGCTGCCCGTTTCTCTCGATCCGCCGGAGTGCAATTCTCCCTCGGGAAAGAAACGAGCTGCCTCATAAGCAAAGTATAAAGATACAAGCGGCTTTCGTCAATATCGACCAATAAAAAAGCTGCCGTTTTCAGCTCCCGCCGGGGTCCAATTCCCCCTGGCAGCCGAAAACAGCAAACCTCTTAATGCAAAGTATAAAGACGAAAAGGGATTTTGTCAATATCGATATAATAAAAAGCTGCCGTTTTCATCCCCCGCCGGGGTCCAATTCCCCATGGCAGATGAAAACAGCAGACTTCTTAATGCAAAGTATAAGGACAGAAAGGGCTTTTGTCAATGGAACATCCGACATATAAAAAGCATCCAAGGAGTGCGATCGGAAAGGGGCAATTCCCTTGACGGAGGCAATTCTTAGATGTTTTGACGAAAGAGGCGTTCCTATCTATCCCAGCCACCTGATAATGCTATCCGCAAATGAGAGGAACGCTCCTTTACAGGGCTACGATAGCAAAGTTTATAGGAAAAGTCAACAAGAAGGTCATAAAGAAAAAGCTGCTCAGTTTCTCACATCCGCCGGGGTCCAATTCCCCCTGGAAGAGCAAACGAACAGCTTCCTTAGCTAGTAGGATAGCCGAAGAAGAGGAGTTTGTCAACACGAAAAAGCACCGATCGAGCCAAGCGCACTACCTCCGCGCGAGGTGTGGGGATTGTGCTCGTCGATGCTTTAACTACGTCGCATTATATCAAAAATTATTCCTCAGAGCAATAATTTCGTGCCTAGAACACATTCAAGTAAAGCATAAGGACATGTCAGAAGAAATATTAAAAAAGATACCTGCGGCGATGGCAGAGCCAATGATGATCTTCAAGTCTCATACCGTCTCCAATTGCATAGTTTTAGCTCTTGACTTAAAGGATAATCAAGGGGTGGATATAATTGTTCCCTTGGAATTGGAAGCCGTAAAAGGCAGGGAAAAAACACATATTATCACATCGATCTATGGGCGCGGTTATGGAAGCGGGAGGACAAGAAGTACAGATCATGTATGGTATATCAATAACGTAATGGGAGGGAGCACGCTGTATGTAAATAAAAGAAAGGCCAAGAACTTTTACCAGTCCGCCAGGCTTCAATTGCCCATGGAGGGTAAAAGGTTCTTTGACCTCTTTGGTTCTAGTATAAAGACCGAAGAAGATCTTGTCAAGTTCAAACTGCAAAAAGAAGAAGAATACAAGGCCGCTGCGGCTCGTGAAGCCGCCAATGAAAAAAACAGTTCCCTTCAAATCCAGCCTGCTGACAAAAGCCACCTACAGCTGAGAGGAACTGCCTCTTATGAACCTATGGTAACGGATTCCATCAAAGCAGTCAACAAGGAGGAAGCTAAAATGACCGCAGGAAATCAAGTCGCCGCATCATATTCCTGCTGAACAACAAAGCCCGCCAAGCTCGCTGATCCAAAATCGCATAAACTATTTTGAAAAAATTTTCACCGTAACTCTTGACAAAGAGCCCTTTTTCTATGCCTGTTGTAATTTTCACGGGTATTGCGTATAATGGGATTGGAAATAGAATGGAAGGGGATGTTTTTTTGCGGCTGCCGGATTTTCTTGCGCCATGGGTCGAGCGCTTCAAGGGGATGCTTTCTGATTCACCTGAGAAAGATAAGGCGGGAAAGAGTCTCGGAACTGCGGCTTTGGCATATCTTGGCAAGGCTCTGGCGCTTTTCCTCATATGTGTGGTGTGGGTGCAGGAAATAGTCCTCTCGTGGGCGAAGAGTCTTTCCTTCGAGGAATTGCGCCGCTTTCCGCCGGAAGATTGGACGGGATATATGAAAAAGTACATTTTGCCGCCTGCGCTTCTTTTTTTCTTGCTGCTCGGGCTCTTTTCTTACGCTCTTTCGCCGGCGACGCCTGTCTCAGAGGAGCAGAGGGACGTCTATGTCACGGTTCGCACAGGCATGAGCGCTGATGATGTGGCAGGAATGCTCGAAAAGCGCGGCGTCATACGCAGCCGCTTCAAGTTCTGGCTGACGGCGAAGATGAACGGCGCGGACGGTGCTTTCAAGGTTGGCACGTATGCGCTCCATACGAACATGGAGCCGCGCGATGTGCTGCAGGCTTTGGTCGAAGGACAGACGGTGCAGGTGCGCTTCACGATTCCCGAGGGCTTCACCGTCGAGGATATCGCCAAGCGCCTCGACGCGAAGGGCATCGTGAAGAAGGAGGAATTCCTGAAGGCGGCGAAGCATTATGCGCCCTACGATTATATAGAAAAGAACGATAAGACGCGCTACTATGCCGAGGGTTTTCTCTTCCCCGATACGTATGAGGTCGACGGCGACATCACGGTTGACGGCATCCTCTCGATGATGTCGCGCGATTTCGATCAGCGGCTCACGCGAAAGATGCGCGAGCGTGCGAAGGAGGAAAACCTGAGCATCTATGAGCTGATCATTCTCGCTTCGCTCGTGGAGAAGGAGGCGCGCTACGAGGAAGACCGCGCAATCATCGCGCAGGTTCTCTTGAAGCGGCTCGCCATCGGCATGCCGCTGCAATCAGATGCGACACTGCAGTACCTGCTCGATGCACCGAAGGAGGATGTGACGCTCAAGGACACGGAGATGGATTCGCCGTACAACACCTACCAGCACCGAGGCCTGCCGCCCGGCCCCGTCGCCAATCCCGGCACGGCGTCCATCGAGGCTGTGCTCTGGCCGGCGAAGACAGACTACCTCTATTTCGTCGCGGACAGGGAGGGGCATAACTATTATTCCCATACATACGAGGAGCACGACGCCATCGTGCAGAAGGTGCGCTAGATGAATTTGACGGAAAATCGTGATCCGTCTTGCCGCGCAGGCGATGGGTGCATGAAAAAGCCGGAGCTTCTTTCCCCCGCGGGCAACTTGGAGAAGCTCAAGATGGCGCTCATCTATGGTGCGGATGCCGTATATCTGGGCGGCAAGAGCTTCGGACTGCGCGCTTTCGGTGGCAACTTCAGCGAGGCGGAGATGGAAGAAGGCGTGCGTTTTGCCCATGCGCTTGGCAGAAAGGTCTATGTGACGCTCAATATCTTCGCGCACAATGCGGATTTGGAGAGGCTTCCGCCGTACCTTTCCTTCCTCGCTGAGATTCATGTCGACGGACTGCTCGTCTCCGACCTTGGCGTCTTCTCGCTTGCGCGTGAGTTTGCTCCCTCTGTGCCGCTTCATATCAGCACGCAGGCGAACAATACGAATTGGGCAACGGTCGACGCTTGGCAGAAACTCGGCGCTGAGCGCGTCGTGCTTGCACGCGAGCTTTCGCGTGCCGAGATCGCCGCGATCCGTGCGCATTCTACGGTTGAGTTGGAGATGTTCGTGCACGGCGCGATGTGCATATCGTATTCGGGGCGCTGCCTCCTGAGCAGCTACCTCACGGGGCGTGATGCGAATCGCGGCGCGTGTGCGCAGGCATGCCGCTGGCGCTACGGGCTTGTGGAGGAGAGTCGCCCCGGCGAGGTCTTTCCCATTGAGGAGGACGAGCGCGGCGCCTACATCATGAATTCCAAGGACTTGTGCCTCTTGCCTTTTTTGCCTGAGCTTTGCGCCATGGGACTCGACAGCTTGAAGATCGAGGGGCGCATGAAGAGCGTCCACTATGCGGCGAGCGTCACAAAGGTCTACCGCGAGGCGATCGACGCCGCCTATGATGAGGGGCGGATGTTCCATCTGCGCGATTCTTGGCTCGAAGAGCTGCAGAAGGTATCGCACCGCATCTACACGAGCGGCTTCTTCGATCATGTGCCCGACGGGGGCGACCAGATCTATGCGAGCGCTTCGTACGAGCAGACGGCGGATTTCATCGGACTCGTGCGCCATTACGATGAAAGGGCGCGCATGGCGACGGTCGAGCAGCGCAACAATATGAAGGTCGGACAGGAGATCGAAGTGTTCCAGCCGACGCGCGAGACGTTCTGCCAGCGCTTGATGGAGATGAGGGACGATGCGGGCGAGCCTGTTTTGACGGCAGCTCACGCGCAGCAGATCGTGCATCTGCGCATGGAGCGGCCCGTTGAGAAATATGCCATCCTGCGCCGCCGCAGGGAGAAAGGGTGAATGTGATGGAAAAGGAAAATGTGCGCTTCTTTGCCAGAGTCGAGGGGCGCGTGCAGGGCGTCGGCTTTCGCTTCTTCGTGCAGCAGAATGCGCTGGAGCTTGGCCTTTGCGGCTGGGTGCGCAACATGGAGGACGGTTCCGTCACGATGGAGGTGCAGGGTCAAGCCGAGGCTGTCGAGGCGCTTTGGAACAGGATTTGGCAGGGCAACGGCTACATCCGTGTCAGCGGTCTTGTCACGGAGGCGCGGGAAACGGCGGATGAGCAGGACTTTGTGATTCGCTATTAAAAAGATGGAAACGATGGGGGGAGAAATCTTGGCGAAAATTTTGGTGCTAAACGGTCCGAATCTCAATCTTCTCGGAAAGCGCGAACCGGAAATCTACGGGGCTGCGACGCTTGCAGACATCAACGAGGTGTTGCGGAAGCGTGCGGCAAAAGCGGGCGCGGCAATCGAGTTCTTTCAGTCGAATCATGAGGGGGCGCTCGTCGATGCCGTGCAAAATGCCGAGGGCAGTACGGACTTCATCTTGCTGAACGCCGCCGCTTTCACGCACTACAGCATTGCTCTGCGCGATGCGATCGCCGCCGTTTCCGTGCCCGTCATCGAGATTCATCTGTCGAACATCCATCGGCGCGAGGAGTTCCGCCATACGTCGGTGCTCGCGCCCGTCGTCATGGGACAGGTTGCGGGATTCGGTGCGGAGAGCTATCTGGGGGCGCTCGAAATCGCTTTGATGAAGCTCGAAGCGAAGGAGAAGGGGGCGAGGCGATGAGCACGGAAAAGCGCGTAGAGCGTCTGCGCACACTCATGAAGGAGAAGGGCGTCGAGGCGATGCTCGTGAGCAAGGTCGTGAACCTGCGCTACTTCAGCGGCTTTACGGGCGACGATTCGCTTCTCCTCATCACGGCGGAGCGCGAATTGCTGCTCACGGATTTTCGCTATATGGAGCAGGCGAAGGCAGAAACCGCTTTCGAGGTTGTCGAGCAGAAGGCGGGGCTTTGGCAGCAGGCGGCGAAAGCGGTGCAGGAGCTTGGCTGCCGCTCGCTGGGCTTCGAGGGAAGAGACGTCGCCTTTGATACGTTCCAGGCATTTCGGAAGCTCTTGCCTTCCTGGCCGGAGGAAAATTTCATCAGTCTTGCGCTTGAGCCGCTGCGCGAGGTCAAGGACGCCGAGGAGATTGCCTGTCTGAAAAAAGCCGTGGAGATCAGCGACCACGCGTTCGACGATGTGCTGCAGTTCCTGCGTCCCGGCATCTCGGAGCGTGCGGTTGCCGCGCATCTGGAGGCGTTCATGCGCGAGCATGGATCGGAACGTCCCGCCTTCACGACGATCGTGGCATCGGGCGTGCGCGGCAGCCTGCCGCATGGAACTGCATCAGAAAAGTTGCTTGTTGCGGGCGAATTTGTTACAATGGATTATGGTGCTGTTTACCAAGGGTATCATTCCGATATCACGCGCACCGTCGTCTTGGGCGAAGCGTCCGAAAAGCACAGGGAAATTTACCACACGGTGCTTGAGGCGCAGATCCTCGGCGTGAAGAGTCTCTATGTCGGCATCCCAGGCAAGGAGGCTGACCGAATCGTGCGCGATTTCCTCACGCAGGAAGGCTATGGCGAGAACTTCGGCCATGGACTCGGTCACAGCGTCGGTCTGGAGATTCACGAAGAGCCTCGCCTGTCGCCGAAGAGCAGGGCGGAGCATCTCGCGGAAGGTACGGTCGTCACTGTGGAGCCGGGCGTCTATCTGCCGGGCTGGGGAGGACTGCGCATCGAGGATACGGTGCTTCTGGAGAAGCGGGGCGGCGTGCCGCTGACGAAGGCGGCAAAGCACCTGATTGAGATAACGCAAGGATAGGTTACTGGAGGGCTACAAATGATTTCAAGCACAGATTTTCGTACAGGTCTCACGATCGAGATTGACGGCGGCGTTTGGCAGGTTGTCGAGTTTCAGCATGTGAAGCCGGGCAAGGGTGCGGCGTTCGTGCGCACGAAGATCAAGAACGTCGAGACGGGAGCCGTCGTCGAGCGTACGTTCAACCCGAACGAAAAGATGCCTGCGGCGCGTCTCGATACGCGCAAGATGCAGTACCTCTATGAAGCCGATGGCATGTATACGTTCATGGATACGGAGAACTACGAACAGACGGAACTGAGCAAGGATCAGCTCGGCGACGCCCTGAACTACCTGCAGGAAAATATGGAAGTCAATCTGCAGACATTCAAGGATCGTATCATTGGCATCACGCTGCCGACGTCTGTCAATCTCAAGGTCACGGAGTGTGAGCCGAGCGTCAAGGGCAATACGGCGACGGGCGCGACAAAGATGGCGACAGTCGAGACGGGCTACGTCGTGCGCGTGCCTCTCTTCGTCAATGAAGGCGACGTCCTGCGCATCGACACGCGTACGGGTAATTACATCGAGCGCGCCTGATTTTCTTTTGCATCTGCTGCTGATAAGGCGGCATACGATGTGTTTTCTGCATCTGCCGCCCGACCGGGCGGTGTGCAATGTGTTTTGAAGGAGGAATTTTCCATGGCAGAGGAAGTCAGCATGAGCAAGAAGGGTGCGATCGGTTCGATCCGCATCGCCGACGAGGTCGTGGGCATCATCGCGGGACTCGCCGCGACGGAGATTGACGGCGTCGCGGGCATGAGCGGCGGCATCGCCGGCGGCATCGCCGAAATGCTCGGCAAGAAGAGTTTCACGAAGGGCGTGAAGGTCGAGGTCGGCGAGAAGGAGACGGCGGTCGATCTCTACATGATCGTGAAGTACGGTGCACGCGTTCCCGATGTAGCCATCGCTGTGCAGGAAAACGTCAAGAAAGCGATCGAAAACATGACGGGGCTGACCGTCGTCGAAGTCAACGTCCATGTGCAGGGCGTGAGTTTCGCTGAGGAAGCAGAGGAAGAGGACGCGCGCGTCCACTGAGGAGGAGAGGAAAGTTCATGGGGATCATCAACCGCTTTCTTTTGTTCCTTTACGCACTCGCCGTCGCGTGCCTTTCGCTGGGAATCGTGGCTCTTGCCTTGCAGATCGTGCCCGAACCGATCTTGCTCAACGAGTACCGCTACCTGATGGGAGCGCAGCAATGGCAGCTGGTTGCGGGAGGCGTCCTTGTATTTCTTCTAAGCATACATCTGATCGGCTGCAGCTTTTCGGGTGGCTCAGATAAACGGGAGGGCGGCGAATTCCTCGTGCTCCATGGCAAGGCGGGCGATGTCGGCGTCTCGCTCGGCGCCGTCCACAATCTCGTGGAGCAGACAGTGCAGACCGTTCCGGGCGTCCGGAGTCTCCAGGTGAAGGTTTCCGTCGCGAAGAAGGCCGCGAAGGACGGGGCACAGCTCTCCCTTCGCCTCGCTATCGTCATAGGCAAGGAGGCGAATGCCGCCGCTGTTTCCGACGATATTCGCACGGAGGTTCGCCGCGCTATGCAGGAAACGATGGGCGTCGATGAGTTTTCGCTGGACATTGTCGTTGAAGATATTTCCAATGCGCCGCTGACGAAGAAGAAGCGCGTCGTTTGACAGGAGGAAGGCAGATGGGTGAGGAAAAGACATGCCCGTTCAAGGCTTTTTTTGAAGCGCACGCGCCTACGCTCCTGCCGCATCGCGGCAAGATCGGCGGCGTGTTTTTCGGGGCGCTTTTTGGTCTCGCTGTACTTATCTTCGGCTTCTGGCAGACGTTCTTCGTGCTCTTCTGCTGCCTTGTCGGGCTGCTCGTTGGCGTTCGCATCGATCATGATATTCGTCTGCGCGATGTGGAGGATTTTTTTGATGAGATGTTTCCCTATCGACAGCGTTATCGGCGGCATCGCTTCAGGGAATGAGACTGGATGCGGAAGCAGCTCGTTGCTTTGTCTTTTGAGCGACAGGAAAGGAAAAGGTTTTGTTTTATGAGTCGTAGACAGGCGCGCGAGGCGGCGCTTCAGACGTTGTTCCAACTGGAGCTCAATCCGCCGTCGGAGGCGGCTTCCGAAGAGGCGTGCCAGATGTGGGCGCTCGATGCGGCGGTTGAGGAAATGCCCGTTGAGACGAAGCGGGATTATAGCTATGCAGCTTCCCTCGTGCGCGGTACGCGCGAGCATCTCGCCGCCATCGATGAGGAGATCGCCGCGTCCACGCACGATTGGAAGCTCGACCGCATGACAGGCGTCGACCGCAACATCGTCCGCATCGCGCTCTACGAGATGAAGTACGGTGCGGAGAAGGTAGATGTCGGCATCGCCATCAACGAAGCGGTCGAGCTGGCGAAGAAATTTGGCACGGATGATTCCAGTCGCTACGTCAACGGGATCTTGGGCGGACTGGTACGGTGATCCTCGGGCTGTTGCCTTTTGCGCGACAGCCCCTTTCCTTATGACGACTTCGGAAGGAGGCGGCGGGTTGACGGTTCACAGCGTATCTGCGCTCACGCAGTACATCAAGAGCATGTTCCAGTCGGAAGGATTGCTGCGCAATGTTTCTGTCGAGGGCGAGCTGTCCAATTACAAGATGTACGCTTCGGGACATTGCTATTTCACGCTGAAGGATGAGACGGCGTCTCTGAAGGGCGTAATGTTCAAGAGCCGTGCGCGGCTGCTGCGTTTTCAGCCGGAAAACGGCATGAAAGTCGTCGCCACGGGCGAGGTTTCCGTCTACGAGCGCGACGGCGCCTATCAGCTCTATGTCGAGCGCCTTCTGCCCGTGGGGGCGGGCGAACTGAGCGTCGCCTTCGAGCAGCTGAAGGCTCGTCTTGCCGCCGAGGGGCTTTTCAATGAGGAGCACAAGAAGCCTCTGCCGCCGTTTCCTCGCACGATCGGTATCGTGACGTCCCTTTCGGGCGCAGTGCTGCGCGACATTTACCGCGTTTCCAAACGGCGTGATGCGAATGTTCGCTTGGTTCTTTATCCGACGCTCGTGCAGGGCGAGGGCGCGGCGGCTGAGATTGCTGCCGCCATCCGCTTCTTCAATGAGAAGTACCCCGTCGACCTTTTGATCGTCGGCAGAGGCGGCGGATCGGCGGAAGATTTGTGGGCTTTCAATGAGGAGCCTGTCGTGCGTGCGATCTATGACTCCGTGATTCCCGTCATTTCTGCCGTCGGTCATGAGACGGATACGACTCTTTCCGACTATGCGAGTGATGTGCGTGCGGCGACGCCGTCACAGGCGGCGGAACTCGCCGTGCCCGAGACAGCGGCGCTCATTCGACGCATTGGCGAATGCGAGATGCGTCTCCAAAAGGCGGTGAAGAGCCGTCTTTACTACGAGCGTGAGCGCGTGGAGCGTCTGGGCGGCTTCTTCCTGAAGCGTCCGCCGCAGGTGCTCCTAGCCGAGCGTCGTCAAAGGCTCGACATGGCAGCAGAAGCGCTCGACCACGGGATGCGCCGCGCCCTGCTGGAAAAGCAGCACGCCTTTCAGGTCGCAGCGGAAAAGCTCGAAATGCTCAATCCGCTGCACGTCATACGGCGCGGCTACAGCGTTGTGGAGAAGGCGGGCACGGCGGTGCGCAGTGTAAAGGAGCTTGCCGCTGGAGATGGAATCCTCGTGCGCCTTGCCGACGGCAGCTTTGACGCCGTCGTCGGAGGTTTGCGAGAAGGAGGTTTATGATGCCGAGAAAGAAGACGCCGTCCTTTGAGCAAGCGCTCGCGGAGCTGGAAGAACTCGTGCAGGCGATGGAAAACGGCGATTTGAGCTTGGAACAGCTCATGGACAATTATGCGAAGGGCGTGGAGCTTGCGAAGTTCTGCATGACTTCGCTCGATCATGCGGAAAAGGCGATGGATGTCGTGCTCAAGGAAAAGGGCGGCGCAGTCGAGGAGTTTCGCTTGGAGATTGAGGGGGATGCACGTGAATTTTAAGGCGGAATGGAAAAAGCGTGCCGACTTGGTGGAAGAGGGGCTTCTGCGCGAGCTGAAGAAAGTGCCCGCGTATGATGAGACGCTGGAAAAGGCGATGGAATACAGCCTCATGGCGGGCGGCAAACGCCTGCGCCCCGTGCTCCTGATGGCGGCGGCAGATGCCGTCGGCAAGGATGGCGCGGCCTTCTTGACGACGGGATGCGCCATTGAGATGATTCATACGTATTCCTTGATTCACGACGATCTGCCCGCGATGGACAACGACGACTATCGACGCGGCAAGCCCACGAACCACAAGGTTTTTGGCGATGGAATCGCGGTGCTCGCGGGCGACGCTCTGTTGACGCTCGCCTTCGAGGTCATGCTGCGCCAAGAGGGCGCTGCCCCTGAAACCCTCGTCACCGTCGTCTCCGAGATGAGCCGCGCGGCCGGCCCTTACGGCATGGTCGGCGGACAGGTTCTCGACCTTGAGGGCGAGGGCAGGCGTCTCGATCTGGCAGCCCTTCGAAAGATTCACATGGGCAAGACGGGCGCACTGTTTTGCGCCGCCATACGCTCGGGCGCGATTCTGGCGGGCGCGAAGGAGGAGGAACTTGCCGCGCTGACGCTTTATGCTGAGCGCTTTGGGCTGGCCTTTCAGATCACGGATGACATCCTCGACGTCACGGGAGACGAGGCGGCGATCGGCAAGCCTGTGGGCAGTGACGTTCGCAACGAGAAGGCGACGTATGTGACGCTGACCTCCCTGGAAGAGGCGAAGAAATTGGCTGAGGATGCAGTAAATGAGGCCGTGGCGGCACTCGACATCTTTGGCGAACGCGCCGCCTTCCTGCGGGATTTGGCGCTGTTTCTGCTCAGACGGAAAAAGTGAGGCGGATGGATATGGGACAGCTGTTGGAACGCATAAACGAACCGCACGCGCTGAAAAGCTGCACGCTCGATGAGCTTTCGCAGCTGGCGAGAGAACTGCGCCGCTATATCATCGACACAGTTTCCAAAACGGGCGGTCATCTCGCCCCGAGCCTTGGCACGGTGGAGCTTACGCTCGCCCTGCACAGGGCGTTTGACTGTCCGGAGGACAAGATCGTCTGGGACGTCGGTCATCAGGCGTATGCGCACAAGATCCTGACGGGCAGGCGCGAGGCATTCGCCGGTCTTCGCCAGAAAGGCGGCATCACGGGCTTCCCCAAGCGCGAGGAGTCCGTCTACGACGCTTTCGGCACAGGTCATTCGAGCACGTCGATTTCGGCCGCCCTCGGCATGGCGGCGGCGCGTGACATCGCGGGCGAGCATTACCGCATCGCCGCCGTCATCGGCGACGGCGCATTGACGGGAGGCGAAGCGTTCGAGGGACTGAACAATGCGGGGACACTGGGCAAGGACATCATCGTGATTCTGAACGACAACGGCATGTCCATCGCGCCGAACGTCGGCGCGATGTCCGAGTATCTGTCGCGCTTCCGCGTTGCACCGGGCTACCACCGTGCGAAACAGGACATCAAGAACTTTCTCAAGAGCATCCCGCACATCGGCGAGCGCGTCTACCGGACGGCCGAGCACATCAAGGACGGCGTGCGTTCGGCGCTCGTGCCGGGCGGCCTCTTCACCGACATGGGTTTTCACTACATCGGCCCCTTGGACGGGCACAACATCGCCCTTCTGCTCGATGTGTTCGAGCAGGCGAAACAGCTAAAGGGCCCCCTGCTCATTCACGTGGAGACGTGCAAGGGCAAGGGATATGCGCCGGCAGAGAAGGCGCCGGACAAGTTCCACGGCATCGGCAGATTCGACGTCGCCGACGGCACGACGCTGAAGAAGGCGGGCGCGAAGCCGACGTACACGAGTGTCTTCGGCAAGGCTTTGCTGGAAGCCGCCGAAGAGGATGCAGATGTCGTCGCCATCACGGCGGCGATGCCCGACGGCACGGGTCTGCGCGCTTTTGGCGAGAAGTACCCGACGCGCTTCTTCGATGTGGGCATTGCTGAGCAGCATGCGACGACGTTTGCTGCAGGCCTTGCAGCGGCGGGCAGGAAGCCCGTGCTCGCGCTCTATTCGACGTTTGCCCAGCGTGCCTACGACCAGATCTTGCACGACGTCTGTCTGCAGAACCTGCACGTCGTCTTCGCGCTTGACCGCGCAGGCTTCGTCGGAGAGGACGGCGCGACGCATCACGGCGTCTTCGACTACTCGTATCTGCGCCACCTGCCGAACATGAAGGTGCTCGCGCCCAAGGATGAGAACGAGCTTGGACGCATGCTCAAGACGGCGCTTTCCCTAGAAGGCCCGGTAGCTCTGCGCTACCCGCGCGGCGAGGGGCTCGGCACGGCGTTGGAAGAACCGTTCACTCCGTTGGAGAGTCTTGCGGCGGAAGTCTTGGAGGAGGAGGGAGAAATCGCACTCCTCGCTGTCGGCAGCATGGTCGATGCGGCGCAAAAGACGGCGAAGCTTCTGAAAGAGGAGGGGCTTTCTGCCGCCGTCGTCAACATGCGCACCGTAAAGCCATTGGACGAAGAATTGCTGCATCGCATGGCGCACGAGAAGAAAATGCTCGTGACGATGGAAGAGAATGCGCTCGCCGGCGGCTTCGGCAGCGCCGTGCTCGAAGCCTTGGCGGATGCAGGTCTTCTCGTGCCCGTCGTGCGCTTTGGCATTGGAGATGCATTCATCGAGCAGGGCAAGCCGCAGGAGCTTCTGGAAATGGCAGGGCTCCAGCCTGAGCAGATGGCAAGAAGCATCCTCACGGTATGGAAGGGAGCACGCGATGGCGAAGGAGCGGCTTGACGTTCTGCTCGTCGAGCGCGGCCTTGCCGCGAGCCGCGAGCGCGCGCGCACGATGATCATGGAAGGCAGGGTGCTCGTCGACGGCAAGAAGGTCGAAAAGGCGGGGACGGGCGTGAAACCTGAGGCTGAGCTTCGCCTTTTAGGCGAGGAGATGCCCTATGTGAGCCGCGGCGGGTTGAAGCTGGAAAAGGCTCTCAGAGCCTTTTCCATTTCGCTTGCGGGAAAGACGATGGCGGACATCGGCGCATCGACGGGCGGCTTTACGGACTGCGCCCTGCAGAACGGCGCGGCGAAGGTCTACGCCATCGACGTCGGTTACGGTCAGCTCGCGTGGAAACTTCGCACGGACGCACGCGTGAAGAACATGGAGCGCACGAACATCCGCCATGTGACGCCAGAGGCGCTCGGTGAGCTCGTCGACTTCGCATCCATCGATGTTGCCTTCATATCGCTCGCGAAGGTGCTGCCGGCAGTGCGCTCCTTGCTGAAACCGCAGGGCGAAGTCGCGGCTCTGATCAAGCCGCAGTTCGAGGCGGGACGCGAAAATGTCGGCAAGAAGGGTGTCGTGCGCGATCCGCATGTGCATGAGATCGTAATCCGGGACGTCTTTCGTGCCGCGCAGGAAGCGGGATTTTGCATCCGAGCGCTCTCTTATTCTCCTGTCAAGGGGCCGGAGGGCAATATCGAGTACCTTATGCACCTCGTTTGCACAGGAGAAGAGTCTGCCGCATCGGGTGTTTCACAAGAGGAAATCGTCGCCGTCGTAGCAGAGGCGCATACGGAATTGGACAAGTAGGCAGGGATTTGATGTTTACCATAGCGGTTTTTCCCAATGTGACGAAGGCGAATATTCGTGCGATCCTCGATCGCGTGCTTGCTTTCTTTGCCGATAAGAGGGTGTGCGTGCTGCTTCCAGCGAAGGAGGCGAGACTCTTAGGGCACGAGGAGTACGGCATCGAGAACATCAACCGGCATCCGATTGACATGGCGCTGAGCATCGGCGGTGACGGCACGCTTCTGAATGTTTGCCGCCGCGTCTACGAGCAGACCGTTCCCGTCTGCGGCATCAACTTCGGCACGGTCGGCTTCCTCATCGATATCGAACTGGATGAGATAGAGACGAAGCTGCAGAAGATCCTCGATAAGGAGTACCACATCGAGGAAAGGCTCATGCTCTCGGGCTACGTCGTCCATCATGGCAAGAAAAGCTACAAGGGAAGCGCGGTCAACGACATCGTGGTGACGAAGGGCGGGCTTGCGCGTATGCTGCGCTTCGGACTTTCCATCAACGATACGCGCATCGCGAACTACAAGGCGGACGGACTGATCGTCTCTACAGCGACAGGCTCGACGGCGTATTCCCTTTCGGCGGGCGGGCCGATCGTCAATCCACACGTCAAGGCGCTTGTCCTCACGCCGATTTGCCCGCATACCTTCGACATCCGTTCTATGGTGATTTCCGAGGACGATACGGTGCGCATGCGCATCAAGGCTGGACATTCCGATATTTTCGTTACCTTCGATGGACAGAAGTCGTTTCAGATTGCCGATGAGGATGAGGTGATCGTGCGCAAGGCGAAAAATCCCGCACGCATTGTGAAATTCGGCGACAAAGATTATTACCGCACGATGAAGGAAAAACTTCTGGACAATGCCTGAGGGAAAGCGCGCTTTCGAGAGAACGGGGGAAGAGCATGAAGGTCAAGCGTCACGCGGTCATTCGTGAAATCATCGAAAACACTGCCATCGAAACGCAGGAGGAATTGGCAGCGGCGCTGCGTGCGCGTCAGATCGACGTGACGCAGGCGACCGTGTCGCGTGACATCAAGACGATGATGCTCGTCAAGGTGCCGGCGGGGAATGGCCGCTATCGCTATGCGCTGCCGAAAGAAAAGGGAGCCGTGCTATCCAAGGAGCGCATGGCACGCCTCTTTTACGATTCCGTTGTTTCTCTCGATTACAGTGAGAACATCATCGTCGTCAAGACGCTGCCCGGCGCTGCCAATGCCGTCGCCGCCGTCCTCGATCATACGCCTTGGCAGGAGATCGTCGGCACGGTGGCGGGCGACGACAGCATCCTCGTCGTCGTCAAGCCTCGGGAGGCGGCGCCCGAGGTCGTGCGGCGCATGGAGAAATTCTTCGCTCAGTGAGAGGAACATCATGTTAAAGACATTGACGGTTTGGAATTTTGCCCTTTTGGAGCATGTGAAAATCGAATTTGGTGCGGGGCTGAACATCCTGACGGGTGAGACGGGCGCGGGCAAGTCCATCCTCATCGACGCCTTGGGCGCGGTGCTGGGCAAGCGTCTCGCGGCGACCGCCATACGAAGCGGCTGCGAATGGCTGCGCGTCGAGGCGGTTTTCGATCTGGAAGCGCAGACTGCATTGAAGAGTCTCCTTGAGGAGCAGGCGATTCCTGTGGAGGATGACGAGCTCATCATCACGCGCCAAGTCTCGCACAAGGGGAAGAATTCCGTCCTCCTGAACGGCTGCCGTGTGACGCTCGCGCTGCTAAAAGAGCTTGGCGCCTATCTCGTCGACATCCACGGGCAGCACGACAATCTTGCGCTGCTGCGCCCCGAAAACCAGCTTCTCCTCCTCGACACTTCGGATGCCGCCATTGAAAAGCAGCGCGATGTCTATCAGAAAAGCTTCGCCGCTTGGAACGACTGCAAGAAGCAGCTCAGGGCGAAGGAGGAGGAAGCGAAGAACACGACGGAACGCCTCGATCTCCTGCATTGGCAGGAAAAGGAAATCGAGGAGGCCGATTTGAAGGAGGGCGAGGACGAGCGCATCGAGGCGGAGATCAAGAAGCTCTCGAACGCCGAAAAGATCTCAGGCTTCGTCGAAGAATCCTACGCGCTCTTGAACGGCGATGTGGGAGGCAAGGCGCTGAACGTCCTCGCGGCTCTGAGCAAGGTCAAGAAGAACCTCGAATCACTCTCGCGCTTCGGCAATGAGTTGGACAATGCCTGCAAGATGGTGGAGAACGCCTATTGCGACTTGCAGGAAGCGTCGTATGAGATTCGCGACTACGGCTCGGACATGGAATTCGACCAGCATCGGCTCGACTCGTTGGAAAGCCGCATGAGCGTCATCGACAAATTGTGCCGCAAGTATGGTGCGACAACGACGGACGTGCTCGCCCATCTGGCGAAGGTCAAGGCGGAACTGCAGCGCATCGAGAACTACGATGTCGATTTGGAAGACCTGAAGGCTGCACTGAGGAAAGCGGCGGATACGCTGCAAGAGGAGGCGCAGAAGCTTACGAAACTGCGCTCTGCCGCTGCCAAGGCGCTCTCCGCGCACGTCGGCGAGCAGATCAAGGCTCTCGGCATGGAGAAGGCGCACTTTTCCATCGCGCTCCGTGCAGCAGACTACAGTGCAACGGGAGCGGACGACATCGTCATGCTCTTTTCGGCGAATGCGGGTGAGAAGGAGCAGCCGCTGCAGGACGTCGCCTCGGGTGGCGAGCTTTCGCGCGTGGCTCTCGCCGTCAAGGCTGTTTCGGCCGCGAATGATGATTCGCCGCCGAGCATGGTCTTCGACGAGATCGACACGGGCATCGGCGGCAAGACGGCGCGCATGGTCGCCGAACGCATCGCCATGGTCGCTTTGCACAGGCAAGTCCTCTGCATCACGCATCTGCCGCAGATCGCCTGCATGGCGGACGCGCATCTTTACATCCACAAGGAGACGCAGGAGGGGCGCACGCTGACGGAAGTGCAGCTCCTCGCCGAGGGCGAGCGCATCAACGAGATCGCACGCATGGCGTCGGGCAGCGACATCACGGCGGCTGCGCTTGACAATGCGCGGGAAATGGTGGATAATGCTAGAATTAAACGCGCTGAAATCAGCCGCAGTTTCTCGAAATAAAGGGGAAAATATGTACGAAGATTTGTTGGAGAAAAAGCTCCGGAGTGAAAACATCTACGACGGCGTCCTGCTCCATGTTCGGCGCGATACGGTGACGTTGCCGAACGGTAGGGAAGCCGTGCGCGAGTGGGTCAGGCATCCCGGCGCTTCCGCCGTCCTGCCCGTGTTCGAGGACGGTACGGTGCTGCTCGTGCGTCAGTACCGCTATCCCGTCGACCGCGTCACGCTTGAGATCCCAGCGGGCAAGCTCGACTCTCCGAAGGAAGATCCGCTCGCGTGCGCCGTGCGCGAACTTTCGGAGGAGACGGGATACACGGCAAAGCATTGGGCAAAGCTCACGACGATCGGCACGACCGTCGGGTTTTCCAATGAGTATATCCATATCTACGCCGCGCACGATTTGCAGGCGGGCGAGCAGCATACGGACGACGATGAGTTTATCCACGTCGTCAAGATGCCGCTCGAAGAGGCCGTAGAGCGCGTCAAAGCCGGCGAGATCTTCGATGCGAAGTCCGTGACAGCAATTCTCATGACGGCGCTCGGCAAAGCGAAACACTGATGGGAGGCGGAATATGTTTGGTTCTGATTTGATGTGGTTCATCGCGGGTATCCCGGGAATTTTGATTGCCATGGTCGTGCACGAGTATTCCCACGCACGCGTCGCCGTTGCCATGGGCGACATGACGCCGCGCCTCATGGGCAGACTCACGCTCAATCCCAAGGCGCACATCGATCCCATCGGGCTTCTGACGCTGTTCCTCGTTCATTTCGGCTGGGCGAAGCCCGTGATGATAAATCCGAGGAATTTTCGCGACATGCGCAAGGGCGAAGTCCTCGTGGCTCTGGCAGGGCCGGCATCCAACCTTGTCATAGCATTTCTGGCCATGCTTTTTTTTGCTGTCTACGCGCGCCTCGGTCTGCCTGTATCGCAGGGCTTTTATACGGTCATGCAGCTTCTCGCGCTGATCAACGTCAACTTCGCTGTGTTCAATATGATACCGCTGCCGCCCCTTGACGGTTCGCGCGTACTCATGGCATTCTTGCCGGGGCGCTGGGCGTATGAACTCATGCGTCTGGAACGCTACACGTTCATTATTCTCATCCTGCTGATCATGGTCGGGCCGTTCGCGCGCCTCTTGGGCGCTGTCTCCTGGGCGATCTACTCCACGCTCGCGGCGGTCGTCGGTCTGCTCATCTGATTCGCTCTCATGGACAAGTATACGGTACGGCTCAATGCTTTTGAAGGGCCGATGGATCTCCTCATGCATCTCATCGAGAAGAATAAGATCGACATCTACGATATCCCGATGGCGGTTCTGACCGAACAGTATATGAACTACCTTGCAGAGATGCAGGAATTCGATATCGAGGTTGCGAGCGAATTCATCGTCATGGCGGCGACGCTCCTGCAGATCAAGTCGCGCATGATGCTGCCGAAGCCGCCGAAAGAAAAGGAGGAGGAAGAAGAGGAAGATCCGCGCAGGGAACTTGTGGAGCGCATCTTGGAGTATCGCCGCTTCCGCCGCGTCAGCGTGGAACTCGACGGTCTTGCCGCGCTGCAGGAGAGGGTGTTTGCGCGAAAGCCGCTGCCGCTTCCCGTGCGCCGTTTGCCGCCTGAGGAAATGTCCGTCGCCCTGCTCGTCGACGCCTTTCGCATCGCCATGGAGGTGCGCGAGGAGATCACGATCCCGAAGGCACTCGTAGCGCCCGACGCCTACAGCATACAGGGAAAGATGGAGGACATCCTCGTGCTCCTCGACCGCGAGGGAGGGCAGATGCCGTTTGCCGCCGCATTCCCGTCGGGCACGCGTGCGGAACTCATCGTTTCTTTTCTTGCGCTGTTGGAGCTGATCAAGCTCCATTCCGTCGTGATTCGCCAGGGCGATCTTTTTGGCGATATTCTTGTTTGCCTAAGGACGAGTGATCACTGATGTTTATGGAAGAAATGCAGGCGCCTTTGGAGGCGCTGCTTTTTGTGCGCGGCGAGCCAGTGACGGCAATGCAGCTCAAGGAGATCCTGCAGGTTGACGAGGAGAGCCTAGCCGAGCTTTTGACGCTTTATGCGAAGACGTTGGAGGAACGCGGGAGCGGCCTCATGCTGCATCGTGTCGCGGGAGGCTTTCAGCTTGTCACGCGCCCCGAGTGTCATGCCTATGTGCAGAAGCTTGCAGAGGTGCAGGACAGAAAACTCACGACGCCGACCTTGGAGACGCTCTCGATCGTCGCCTTCAAGCAGCCGATCACGAAACAGGAAATTGAGCACATCCGCGGTGTGCGCGTCGAGCGAGCGCTGCAGAAACTCCTGGAGATGGAGCTGATCGAAGAAGTAGGCAGGAAGCCTGTTCTAGGGCGGCCGATCCTCTACGGTACGACGGACGTCTTTCTCAAGTGCTTCGGACTCAATGCACTGAGCGACCTGCCTGCTTTGCCGGCCTTGGAAGAGGTGGCGGAAGAAGGAGACGTGCAGCTTGAGCTGCTCGCCGCCGATGGGGATGCTCAGACCGAGGAGGAAGAATCGTCGGAAGCGCTGACAGAAGATGGTGCAGAACGTGCTGAGGAGATTGACGACGCCTTGCATACGGAGGAAAACATTGATTGAATTATTGGCTCCGGCAGGGAGCAGGGAGGCGTTGACGGCCGCTGTGGAAAGCGGCGCTGACGCCGTCTATCTGGCAGGCAATATGTTCGGCGCACGCGCCTATGCGGATAACTTTGACGAAGATGGACTGCGCGAGGCGATCGCCTTCGCCCACAGCCGTGATGTGCGCGTGCATGTGACGGTCAACACCATCGTACGCGATGAGGAGATGGCGGCACTCTCCCGCTACCTGCGCTTCCTCTATGAGGCAGGGGCGGACGCCGCGCTCGTGCAGGATCTCGGCGTTTATCGGCTC
>NZ_ALNM01000024.1:0-47047 GCF_000292955.1 Selenomonas sp. CM52 | reverse complement strand
CTTTTTGCCGCCGCGCGGTATACGGATGTGCGTGCGCTGCTCACGCCTGCATTTGCCTCTTGGACGGGGGCTTCTGCCATCGAGGCGGCGGCTTTTCATGATCTCGTGGAGCTTCGCTATGTGTTGGCGGCGTCTCTCGTGCAGCTCGGCGACCATGGGGCGGCGCGTGCAGAAATCGTCCGCATTCGCGAGAGCGCTCCCGCGCATCCGGGCGCGGCGCTGCAGGAGATTTACATCGAGAAGGCCGAGGGCAGGACGCGCACGGAGCTTAAGCATCTCGCGGCGCTCATCTCGTATTTGGAGGAGCGGCTTGCTGAGAAGCTGCCCGCCCCGCTCGCCGCCTACTATCGAAAGTTCCTTGCGGAAAGCTATAGCCTCAGGGGTTCTGCGCTGACGCTTGCGGGAAGTGCTGCAGAGGGCGTCCATGCCTTTCTCGTCGCGAGCCGAATGGAAGCGGATGAAGCGCAGGCCATTGCGGAGTACAGCAATGCGCTCTTCGCGCTCAACTATGTCGCTGTGGAGGAGCGTGCGCCTTTTGCAGGGCTGGCCGAGGGCTTCGATGGATTCTTTTCCGCAGCCGAGCGTATGGCACACACGAGGGCGCGGCATGCGCATGCGCGGCTTCGTATCGGCTATATCTCGCCCGACCTGCGCCGTCACCCCGTCGCCTTCTTCGTGCTGCCGCTCCTTCGCGCTTTCGACCGCGAGCGCTTCGAGGTCTTCTGCTATGCGAACAACAGCGAGGACGCTGTGTCGCGCACGATGGCGCAGCAGCCGGGCGTTCACTGGACGAATATCCTCGGGCTTTTGCCCGAGGAGGCGGCGCGGCTCGTCGCGGCGGACGAGATCGACATCCTCTGCGACCTCTCGGGGCACACGAAGGACAACTGCCTCGCCGTCCTCGCGCGAAAGCCTGCGCCCGTGCAGGTTACAGGGTTAGGCTATATGGGGCCGACGGGGCTTTCGACGATCGACTATTTGCTTGGGGATCGGGTGCTGGATGCGGCGGAGGAAGCGGAAGACGCGGCAGCCGAAAGGTGCCGCCTCGCGGTGGAGGACGGCGCGTCGCAGGGCACGCGGGAAGAGCGGAGCGAGCGTCCGCTCTCCCTGCAGCACAGTCACTTCTGCTACCTGCCGTTCGTCGCGATGCCGGACGTCGCGCCGCCGCCGTGCCTTTCGCGCGGGTATGTCACTTTCGGCTGCTTCAACAACTACAGCAAGGTCACGGACGCGATGCTGCTTCTATGGTGGCAGCTCTTGCTAGATGTGCCGGACGCGCGGCTGCTCTTGAAGAGCAGGCCCTTTGGGAGCGAGGAGGGGCGCTCGCTCGCCGTCGAACGCTTCGAGCGGCTCGGCCTCGATGCGTCGCGTATCGAGCTTCGCGGCTTTTCTTCGGATTACCTCGCCGAGTACGCCGACATGGACATCGCGCTCGACACCGCCCCCTATACGGGCGGCTTGACGACGTGCGAGGCGCTCTATATGGGCGTGCCCGTCGTGACGCTCAAGGGCGGGACGCACGGCGCGAGGTTCGGCGCGAGCTTGCTGCAGAATGCAGGACTTCCCGAGCTGATCGCCGAAGATGCAGCGCAGTACGTGGAAATCGCAAAGCTCCTCGCCAGCTCGCCCGAAACGCTCCAAATGCTCCGAGAAAAACAGCGCGACATGCTCCTCGCCTCACCGCTGATGAACTTTCGCCAATATGTGCAGGAAGTCGAGGCGGCGTACGAAAAAGTATGGCGTCGGTGGATGGGAGGAGATATGCGGGACGGGCAGTAAAAAATTTTGTATGCTGTCGAAAAATATGTTCGAAGGTGGTATAATGACCTTAGAGATACGGGGTTATGGGATCGCGGTCTTTCCAAAAGAGAAGCTCACGCAGTATGCCTTGAATCCGGCGAAAGACAAGCATAAAGCGGAGGCGTTCTATTCCGCCCTCGGGTATCAGATACAAGATGCAGAGGAATTGATGCGGAATGTTTCTCTGCATATCAATGATTTCGCAGCGGTAGAGAAGCCGGACAACGGGTATGGCAAGCGGTTTCAGATTCGGATGGCGCTGACAGGCAAGAATGGAAAGACTGCAAATGTAATGACTGCATGGATTCAAGATAAGGATACAGAGGTCGTTCGATTGATTTCGATTTATGTGACGAGGTGATACTATGGAAATCAAATTGTATGACAGAGTACGTCTTAAGAGCGGTGAGACAGCCAGTATTGTGGAGATTTATGAAGCTGGCGTTGCCTATGAAGCCGATATAGACCGTTCGGATGGCAGAATCGAGACCGATACGATACAGCATGAGGATATTGCAGCTATGATTTCAGAAAGTGCAGCATAAAGGAAGCACAAAAATATGACATTCGACTCCTCGAATATTTAAGCCGCCGCAAGGCGGTTTTCCTTTTTCCTGCACCCTTCTCATTTGACACCTTTCCCTGTTCTATGCTAAACTGAATCACGATTGAGGCGGCTCGGCCGCTTGGGGAAAGCGAGGCGGTTTCGTGCCGATCAAAATACCGAACAGCCTGCCAGCGGCGCATGTGCTGGAGAGCGAGAATATCTTCGTCATGGATGCGGAGCGTGCCTACAGCCAGGACATCCGACCGCTTAGGCTTCTGATCCTGAACCTCATGCCGAACAAGTCGGTGACGGAGACGCAGCTCCTGCGCCTTTTGGGCAATACGCCGCTGCAGGTCGAGGTCGACTTCATCTATACGGAGTCGTATGTGCCGCAGCATACGTCGCAGGACTATCTTGCGGAGTTCTACGGCACGTTTGCCGAGGTGCGCCACAGGAAGTATGACGGCTTCATCATCACGGGCGCGCCCGTCGAGCAGATGGCCTTCGAGCAGGTCGCCTACTGGGACGAGGTCGCCGAGATCATGGAGTGGAGCAAGAAGCACTGCTATTCGTCGTTCCATATTTGCTGGGGCGCACAGGCGGGGCTCTACTACCACTACGGCATCGACAAGCAGGCTACGGGGCAGAAGGTCTTCGGCGTCTACAAGCATCACCTTTGCGTCGAGCACGAACGCCTTTTCCGTGGTTTCGACGATGAGTTCTATGTGCCGCATTCGCGCCATACGGAGATAAAGAAGGCGGACATCGAGCGCGTGCCCGAGCTGACGATCCTCGCGGAGTCAGAGAGCCGCGCGGGCGTCTATGCGATTGCCAATATCGAAAAGAGGCAGTTCTTCATCACGGGTCATGCCGAGTACGATCCGCTTTCCTTGAAGCAGGAGTACGACCGCGATGTGGCGGCGGGGCTTCCGATTGAGATCCCGCAGAATTACTACCCGGAGGACGATCCGACGCGGACGCCCGTCGTGCGCTGGCGCTCGGTAGCGAACCTCTTGTTCGCGAACTGGCTCAACTATTATGTGTACCAGGAGACGCCGTATGAGCTTGACGGGCTTTACCGTGCGTCGGATGATTGAGATTAGGAAGCGCTGATAGAATGAAGTCGCTCAGATGTATGAAGATGAATGACTGAGTTTATCTGTGATTCCATCAGAGAAGGAGTGACGGAAAGACAAGATGAAGATGAAACGATGGCTGGCGGCCGCCCTTCCCCTCGTTTTTCTCGCGGCGACGGCAGAAGCGGCGCCTCATGTGTCGCCGAATATCTACGAATGGGTGCAGTCCTCGGCGCGTGCCAATTACTTTTTCAACAAGCGCGTCATGCACTATGAACTTCTTGAGGGCGGTGTGCTGAACCCGCGCGTGCTTATCGTGCCGACGCTGCAGACATACGATGATGTGGCGATTGCCGATGTCGTTGCTAAGAGGCGCTGGCGCGGCGAATCGCTCGCGGGCTATGACAACCTCGTGGGAGAGGCGGAATACTTGCGCATCGACCTTGCTGCGGGAACTTCGACCCTGGAGCGTGCCGACGACCTCGACGGCACATGGTCGTCCATTACGACGACGTTTCCGAAGAATGTGACGGTCATAAAGGATCTGCCCGAGAAGAGTTTGGAGCGCAAGTTCCTTGAGGCGATCTTGGCTTACGAGCGTGGGCATCGCATGGAGATTGCTGCGCAGACGAAGAAGACGCTGACGTCGGACGATCTGAAACGGCTCGAAGAGCATGAGCGCGAGGATCTGACGACGGTATGGGTGGACGAATCTGCTGGCGCAGCAAAGGAGACGGATTCGAGAGACCATGGGACAGAGGCTGATTGAAAAGGCGGAGAATGAGCATAGCTTGTGCGAGGAGGAGCTTGCCGAGCTTTTGACGTCTTCTGCTGCAGAAGAGCCTCTTGCTGCCGCTGCCGACCGCGTGCGGCGAAAGTATGTGGGCGACGGCGTGCATCTTCGCGGACTCATCGAGTTTACGAATATCTGCCGACGCAGCTGCTTTTACTGCGGTCTGCGGCGCGAAAATGAAAGGGCGGAGCGCTATCGTCTGCGCCCGCGGGAGATCGTGCGTCTGGCACGAAATGCACGCGGCTATGGCTATCGGACGGTTGTGCTGCAGGGGGGCGAGGACGGCTATTGGCATGTCGAGCGGCTCGCCCCGATCCTGCGCGAAATACGGGCTTTGGGGCTTGTCATCACGCTTTCCATCGGCGAGCGCACAGAAGAGGAGTATCGTGCGCTCAAGGAAGCGGGGGCAAGCCGTTTTTTGCTTCGTATCGAGACGACGGATCGCGAGCTTTACGAAAGGTTCGATCCAGGCATGAGCTGGGAGGCGCGCCGCGCATGTCTCGCCTCTCTGCGTGCGCTCGGCTACGAGGTCGGCACGGGTTCGCTCGTGGGACTGCCTGGGCAGTCAGTCGAGTCTCTGGCTCGCGATATTCTCTTTTTCCAGGAGCTCGATGCGGACATGGTGGGCATCGGCCCCTTCATACCGAACGGCGATACGCCGCTCGGCGAGGCGGCGGCGGGCGACATTCACTTGACGCGGCGCATGGTTTCACTCTTGCGGCTGCTCCTGCCCGAGGCGAACATTCCGGCGACGACGGCTATGGAAACCTTGGAGCGCGGCGCACGTTCGCTCATCCTGCGCTCGGGTGCGAACGTCGTCATGCCGAATGTGACGGAGGGAGATTTTCGCCGCAAGTATGCGCTCTATCCGGGCAAGGCGTGCGTCAAGGATACGCCCGAGCATTGCCGCGCGTGCTTGGGCGCACAGCTTTCGGCCATCGGCCGCTTCGTCGCCGAGGATGCGGGTTTTCGGCGCAGGAGAAGTATAGATTTGTGAGGTGTTTGCTTTGAAGATGAATGGGGCGCAGGCGGTTTTGGAAAGCCTGCGCAAGGAGGGCGTGCGCGTTGTTTTCGGCTATCCGGGCGGCGCGGTGCTTGACCTCTACGATGCGATTTACACGGAGAAGTTTCCCCATATCCTCGTGCGTCACGAGCAGGGAGCGGCTCATGCGGCGGACGGCTATGCGCGTGCGACGGGCGAGGTCGGCGTGTGCCTGGCGACGTCCGGCCCCGGCGGTACGAACCTCGTGACGGGCATCGCGACGGCGTATATGGATTCTGTCCCGCTCGTCTGTATCACGGGGCAGGTCGGCAATCCTTACATCGGCAAGGATTCCTTCCAGGAGGCGGACATCTGCGGCATCACGACGCCGATCACGAAGCACAACTACCTCGTGAAAGCGGCGCAGGATTTGCCGCAGGTGCTGAAGGAAGCATTTTTCATCGCGCGCACGGGGCGTCCAGGGCCGGTCACGGTCGACATCGCCAAGGATGTCTTCACGCAGGAGATAGATTATGTCTATCCCGAGAAGGTGCAATTGAAGGGCTATACGGCAGACTTCACGGGCGAGATGGCGGAGGTCGAGGCGGCGGCGGCGGCAATCGCCGAGGCGAAGCGGCCGCTTCTCATCCTCGGCGGCGGCGTGACACTCTCGAACACGGCCGAGAATGTGCGCGAGATTCTAGATCTCACGGGAATTCCGTCGGTGACGACGCTCATGGGCATCGGCTGCGTGCCGGCCGCACGCGAAAACTTCCTCGGCATGGCGGGCATGCACGGCACATATGCGGCGAACATGGCAATTCAGGAGTGCGATCTGCTCATCGCCGTCGGCATGCGTTTCGATGACCGCGTGACGAGCCGTGTTGCAGGATTTGCACCGCGCGCAAAGATCGTGCACTTCGAGGTCGATCCTGTCGAGGTGAACAAGAATGTCGTCGCTGACTGCCGCGTGCTCGGCGACCTGCGCTGGTCGCTGCCGCTCCTCAAGGAGAAGCTGGCCGCGCTCGGCGATCTGCGCGCACGCTTTTCCGGGTGGAGTCGCTACACGGTCGAGATGAACAATGAGCAGCCGCTTTCCTACAAGAAGAAGGAAGGCTGCGTCATGCCGCAGCAGCTCATTGAGACGGTCAGCGAGCTTGCCGCTGACGATGCGATCATCGTGACCGACGTCGGACAGCATCAGATGTGGGCGGCACAGTACTACGATGCGAAGGAGCCGCGCCGCTTCCTGACGTCGGGCGGTCTCGGCACGATGGGCTACGGTCTGCCCGCCGCCATCGGCGCGAAGGTCGCGCGACCCGGACAACAGGTCATCCTCTTCACGGGCGACGGCAGCATCATGATGAACTGTCAGGAGATGGCGACGGCGGCGGCGAACGGCGTTGCCGTGAAGATCATCATCGTACACAACCGCGTGCTCGGCATGGTCACGCAGTGGCAGCGCATGTTCTATGACAAGCATTACTCCCAGACGCTCCTGCCGGGCAGCACGGACTTCGTAAAGCTCGCCGAGGCGATGGGTGTGGGGGCTTGCCGCCTCCAAGATCCGGCAAGTCTCAAGGCGGATCTGGCAGCGGCCTTGACAAGCGATGCGCCGATGCTCATCGACGTCATAGTACCGGGCAACGTCGACGTCCTGCCGATGGTGCCGGGCGGCAAGAGTCTCGATGAGATGGTTTTGGAGAGCGAGTAAGGGAGACACTGGGATGAATGAGGAGGAGCTGCGGCTGATCGGTCAGCTGCAGGAGGCGGCTGCTGCGGGAAAGGCAGAAGCATTTCGGATAGCGGTTCTGGCGCTCATGGAAGCGTACAACCGTGCGCCCGATGAGGCCCTTTTTTCTCTGCTGCATGATCTGCTCTATGTGCCGAATGCCGATGCTATGCGCGTGAACTATGAAAGGGCACGCGCAGCGCTTTTCGACAGGGCGGTGAGATTGTCGGAAGTGGTGTCATCTCCGCAGGAGTTTCCCTCGTATGAGGAACTGCCATGCCGCTTGTTCCCCATCGATGCGGATGCTTCCGTATTTTTCTTGAATGAAGGAAAGTGCTTCTTGCTTCATGAAGGCGGTACGCGCCTTTTGGATGCCATACAGAAAATGCTGCTTGATGCGCCGGAGGCCGAGCTTCTTGTGCTCATGGCGGACGCTCTGCGCGAGCAGCGCACGAATGCTCTTAGGCGGCAGCTTTTCTCGTGGCTTGAGCAGTGCTCCTTTCCTCCTGGGGCGAAAGCGGCATTGGCGGAATTTGCCGCTTTGAGCCGGGATGAAGCGGAACCTCTTTTCCTCGAGGCGGTTTTTCGCTTTGCCGCAGGCGATCTGCCCGGGGCGCGTGCCTTGGCGGAGCGTGCGTATGCGCTTCGTTCCGTTCATGTGGGATTGTGGCAGCTGCTTGTCGATATTTATGATGCACAGGGCGAGGAGGAGCTTGCTGCACGCTTCAAGGGACTTTGTCACAAGCATACGGGGGAATTGCGGGGGACGGCTCTTCGTCTTGAGGTCGCGGCTGTGCGGCATGCTTTTCTGATGGGAAGGCTGACGGTCTTTCAGACGCCCTTTTACGAGGAAGTTGAGCTGCTTTCGCAGGGAGGGGTGGAGGCGCATCGGCACACGTTGTTCGGTAGGTTTCTCCTTTCACCGGAAAAGAGAGGGAGAAGGCTGTGGTGCGGCATCTACAATACCGATATCTTTTTCAATATGCGTGCTGTGCGTTTGGCTCATCTGGAGTATTCGGGTGAAGAAGATATGGAGCTTTACTCGAATATCACCTTCGACCTGCGCAAGGCGATGACTGCGACTTCGTTGACCGTTCATGTATCACCTGATGTGCCCGTTCTTGTCGCCGCCACCATTGCACCGTTCAAATCTCAGATGAAGACTGCCATCACGCTCGATGATGGGCAGAAGCGCGGAGATTTCTATACGGGGATCGGGGAATTCGGCCTTTTGCGCATGGAGAGAGACACGCGCCTCATCGCTTCGGAAGGATCTTTCGTCGCGACGGAACCTGTGCGGCTCGTGCACAGTCCCAAGCGCAAGCGCCTCATTTTGAATCTTCTGCTCGACGGCTTGTCTTGGACGGCGATGCGCCGCGATGGATTCCACGCCATGCCGAATCTCATGCGCTTTTTTTCCAAAGGCGTGATCTTTGATCAGGCTTTTTCCGTCGCTGAGTACACATTTGCTTCTCTCAGTACGATGGAAACGGGAATGCATATGCATAGAAGCCAGGTTTTCCATGGGGATGTGTGGATGGAAATCCCTGCCGAAAACAAGGTGCTTTCCGAGCGCATGAAGGCGCTTGGCTACCATTGCGTGCAAATCATGGGAGATGCCACAGGCATAGACAATGGGCTTAAACGCGGTTATGACCGCATCGTCGCAGCTCCGTACGTCACGTTTCCGGCGTACGAGGGCGTCAAGCGGACGATCGATCATCTTGACGCTTTTGATGAATGCGACAATTATGTATTCCTGCATGTGTCGGACTCGCATCCGGTCGTTTCCTATGCCATTCCGCCCCAGCCGAAAACGCAGGCGAAGCTTCCTTGGCAGGAACGTGTCTACGAGGGCGCGCCTAGGGAAAGGGCATTTGATCTCAATGGAAAACTGCGCAATGTGTATGACAACATGGCTGCCATCGAGCGCATGGATCGGGCGCTCGGTGAGCTTTTCCGCTATATCGAGGATCACTACGGGGAGGATGAGTACATCATCAACGCCTATTCCGACCATGGAGTTTCTATTCACAGCGAAGACCCGTTCTTCTTCAGCGACGAGCGCTGCGGCACGGCGTTCATGATGCGCGGTGCGGGCGTTCCTGCCCTCGGCATGACGGATGAGCTCGTGAGCCTACTCGATCTTCATGCCGTCGTTATGCACGAGGCTGGACTGCCCATGGATGAGACGCTCGATGCGAACCTGCCCGCCGCGTTTGGCGGCCGGGCGCGCAAATATGTGATCTCGAATTCCATCTTCCCGGGGCAGACGTACAAACTTGCAATCCGCACGAAGGAACATGAGTTTCGTTTGGAAACGAAGGAGTTTACGCGCATGGACGGTACGATCGACATGAGCGCCTATGTATGGCGTCTGTATGAGCGAGAGGGGCATCGAGAGATTTGGAGCGATGCCTTGCGCGACAAGTTCCTCGCGATTGCGTGGCAGCATGTGGCATCGTTCGCCCATGTGTGATATGATGAGAGTGTCGCCTGAGATTCCTCCAGGCGGCGGGAAGGGCGGTTGAATCAAACATGATGCAGAAATTTTTCCTTGCGGCGCTCCTCGACAACAAGCCGGGCGTCCTTACGCATATATCGGGGCTGATCAGCCGCCGCGCGTTCAACATCGAGAGCATTTCGGCAGGCTATACGGAAGAGCCGGACGTGACGCGCATCAACATCGTCGTGTCGGTTGAGGATGAGCGCGAACTCGCGCAGGTCACGACGCAGCTCGCGAAGCTCATCGACGTCATCAAGATCGTTAACCTCAGCGAGGTGGACTCGATCAAGCGCGAACTCGTGCTCATCAAGGTGCGGGCGACGAAGGAGACGCGCGCTGACATCATCAACGTCGTCAACATCTTCCGCGCGCGCATCGTCGACGTGAGCAAGGAGAATGTCGTCATTGAGCTGACGGGCGAAGGCGACAAGATCGACGCTCTGTCCGAAGTGCTTTCGGAGTACGGCATCATCGAGATCGCACGCACGGGCGCCATCGCGCTGTCGCGCGGTCCCGTGCCGGTCAAGGAGATGTAAGGGGGACGCAGGATTTATCCGCGTTTCTGTAAGGGGGCAATTCTTTTGTTGGGATGTAAGGATTTCTTCTCTTTTCGTGGTTTCAAGCCGGGCGGCGTGCACCGTTTTGCTCGTCGCGCTTTGCGCACGGCTGCGGCGGCGCTCGCGCTTTCGTATGCGCTGTTGGGGGGCGTGCCCGCGCTTGCTGCGCACGCGCCCGTCGCGGTCGGCGAGCGTGCGCACGACGTCGGACAGACCGAGGTGCATACTGAGCCGCAGCATGCTGGCTCAGCGCGGCGCACGATTGCCTTCGGAAAGCCGTCGCGGGAGAATGTGCCGAACGTCGAGCCAGCGACAGTTGAAGCCGCTGTGCCCGGCGCCGCCCCTGCCGCTTCCCTTGCGCCGCCTGTGCCGCCTGCAACACTCGCCGAGCCGCCCGCTTCCGTGCGCTCGATGACGGCGGACGCGGCGATTCTCATGAACGCGCGTACGGGCGAGGTGCTCTACGAGAAGAACGGCGACAAGCGCGAGTACCCCGCGAGCATGACGAAGATGATGACGTGCATCCTTTCGGTCGAGAGCGGCAGAGCCGACCTCGCCGTGACGATCACGCCGTTTGCCGCCGATGTCGAGACGACGCGCGTGCGCCCCGGCGAGCAGGCGCGGCTTCGAGATCTCACGCGCCAGATGATGCTGATTTCCGACAACGGCGCGGCGCTCGCTATCGCCGAGACGCTCGGCGGCTCGGAAGCGCAGTTCGCGGCGATGATGAATCGGAAGGCGCGGGAGATCGGCGCTTTCCATACGCATTTCGTCAACCCGAACGGCATGCCCGATGCGGACCATTATTCGACGGCGCATGACATCGCCCTCATTGCCGCCTATGGCCTCCGAAATCCTGAGTTCCGCAAGATCGTCGGCACGAAGGCGAGCACGATCTACTACCTGCAGCCCGCAGGCTACAAGACGTACTGCGAGAACACGAATGCGCTGCTCTACTCCTATCCGGGCTGCACGGGACTCAAGACGGGTTGGACGCGTGCGGCAGGGGGCTGCCTCGCAGCATCCGCCATGCGCGGCGATACGGAGCTGATCGCTGTCGTCATGCACTCGAATGACGAGGATACGCGTGCATCGGAGGCCGCCGCGCTCCTCGACTACGGCTTCAGCGCCTTGGCAGAGGGCAGGAAGCGGGAAAGCGCTTGAGGATGTGAGGGGGCATAAGCATGACAAAGTACGATCCGAAGTCCGCACGCGCCGAGGAGTTCATCAACCATGAGGAAATCCTCGCCTCGCTCGCTTGGGCGGAGGATAATAAAGACAATCGCGCACTCGTAGAGACACTTTTGACGCGTGCCCGCGATTGCAAAGGACTCACGCACCGCGAGGCGGCACTGTTGCTCGCCGTCGACGCGCCTGATCTCGTCGAGCGGATGCTCGCGCTCGCCAAGGAGATCAAGGAGGAGCTTTACGGCAAGCGCATCGTGCTCTTTGCACCGCTCTATTTGTCGAATTATTGCGTGAACGGCTGCGTCTACTGTCCCTACCATGCGAAGAACAAGCATATCCATCGCAAGAAGCTCACACAGGACGAGATTCGCCGTGAGGTCATCGCACTGCAGGATATGGGACACAAGAGGCTTGCGCTGGAGACGGGAGAAGACCCGCTGCATAATCCTTTAGAATACGTTCTGGAAAGCATCAAGACGATTTACTCGATCAAGCATAAGAACGGCGCGATCCGCCGCGTGAATGTCAACATCGCGGCGACGACGGTCGAAGACTACCGAAAGCTCAAGGAAGCGGGTATCGGCACTTACATCCTTTTTCAGGAGACGTACCACAAGGAAAACTACGAAAAGCTCCATCCGACAGGCCCGAAGCACGACTACGCATGGCACACGGAGGCGATGGACCGCGCGATGGAGGGCGGTATCGACGACGTGGGCTGCGGCGTGCTCTTCGGTCTCAATATGTACCGCTACGACTTTGTCGGCCTGCTGATGCACGCCGAGCACTTGGAAGCGCGTTTCGGCGTCGGCCCGCATACAATCAGCGTGCCGCGCATCCGGCCGGCGGACGACATCGATCCGGGCGCGTTCTCCAATGCCATCGACGACGATACCTTCGCAAAGATCGTCGCTGTCATCCGCATCGCCGTGCCCTATACGGGCATGATCGTCTCGACGAGAGAATCCGAGGAGAGCCGCAGGCGCGTCCTCGATCTCGGCATCTCGCAGATTTCGGGAGCATCCTCGACGAGCGTCGGCGGCTACGAGAAGAGGGAGAGTCCCGAGGAAAATTCGGCGCAGTTCGACGTCAACGACACGCGCACGCTGGATGAAGTCATCGAATGGCTCTTAGACCTCGGCTATGTGCCGAGCTTCTGCACCGCGTGCTACCGCGCGGGACGCACGGGCGACCGCTTCATGAGCCTGTGTAAGAGCGGGCAGATCAAGAACTGCTGTCTGCCGAACGCTCTGATGACCTTGAAGGAATACTTGGAGGACTACGCGAAGAAGACGACGCAGGAAAAGGGCGAGCGCGTCATACAGGAGCAGTGGCAGGACATCCCGAACCCCGCCGTCAAGAAGAAGGCGGCGCTCTACCTTAAGGAACTCGGCGACGGCATGAGGGACTTCCGCTTTTGAGGGGTGAAGGGAAGAAAAAGGCGCTGCTGCATGGAATGTGTTTGTTCCATGCAGCAGCGCTTTTTTCTTGAATTGATCGAATGATGAAGATTCATCTGAATTGACAAAAACCACAGTTGAAATGAGGAAATTCCACATTAGACTTGTGATTTTTTCAGGAAAGTGTATAATTGGTTTTAGGAAATGGGGGATTATCATGTTGGTGCAATTCAGGTTCAAAAATTTCAAGTCGTTTCGTGACGAGGCGGTGTTGGATTTGTCTGCTGCCAAGATGACGGAATTCTCCGAGCGGGTCGTGTCGATCGGTGGAGAACGCCTTCTGAGGACTGCGGCTATATACGGAGCAAATGCCAGCGGCAAGTCCAATGTTTATGAGGCTTTGCTCTATATGTCTGTGTATGTGATGGATTCGTTCAACTATGGAGACGAGAGAGAGAGATTTGTGCAATACAGGCCAATTCCTTTTTTGTTTGATTCGACGTCAGCAGATGAGGAATCCTTATTTGAAGTCTATTTTATGCTCCCCGAAGATTCCAGGGAAAAGATGTATCATTACGGATTTTGTGTAAATCATGATGGCGTCACGGAAGAGTGGCTCAATACAAAGGCGAAGACGGCCAGAAAATACAATCCTGTATTCTATCGTAATGAAAAAGAGGGAGAAAAGGATCTGGACTTATCCGGTTTGACGAAAAGCGGCAGGGAGAATGTCAGAGCGGCTCTGGATTCACGCACCCTTATCGTTTCTCTTGGTGCAAAGCTCAAAGTTGAGGTATGTAAGATGGTTAGGGATTGGTTTTTGGTAAATGAATTTTCTAATTTCGGAAATCCAAGAGTGAATGCTCGCCTTTCGCAAAGAGTGCCGAACGGATTTATTGAAGACAAGGCTGTACAGCAGAGAGTGGTTGCTTATTTTGCAAGCTTTGACAGCAGCATCAAAGATTTTCGAGTGGAAAAACTGCCTCCTGATGAAACGGTGCAGGGAGAGCGTTATAGGATCGATGCGCTTCATAAAAAATTTGACTGTGACGATATAGCGGCGATTCCTCTTGGATGGGAATCGGCAGGAACTTTGAAGATGTTTGCCCTATACCCTGAACTGCAGTCTGTGCTTGCTCATGGCAGCGTTTTCGTCATAGATGAACTCAATGCGCGTCTGCATCCTCTGCTTGTACGTAATTTTCTTTTGCTGTTTCTGAATCCGAAAATCAATGTTCATAATGCGCAGCTTATTTTTACGACGCATGATACATGGCAGCTGTCCAATCGACTGCTTCGCCGTGACGAAATCTGGTTTACGGAGAAGGATGCGCGCGGAGTCTCTACGCTGTATTCTTTGGCGGATATTGCCGATGAAGATGGGGCGCGCATTCGCAAGGATGTGAGTTATGAGAAGAATTATTTGCTTGGTAAGTACGGAGCCATTCCTGCCTTGAGAGACATGAATGTTCTTGAGGAGGTTTGAAATGGCGCGAAAAGATCGGATGCCGAAGCGTGAGAAGCGCGGAAAAAGAGGGGCGCTTAAGAAGTCTGAGATGAAATATTATCTCATCGTTACGGATACGGAGGCGACGGAGCGCCATTATTTCGAAGGATTGCGCCGTAATTTGCCGCTAGATGCGCAGGAAAAGCTTTGTATCAAAGTATATAATGTAAAAACTGATAAAATGCTCGAAAAATGCAGGGAGCTTGCAGCATACGAAGCACAGCATCGTATGCTTTGGATTGTCTTTGATAGAGATCAGGTGCCGAGATTCGATGAAATCATTACTGAGGCGGAACGCAGCGATATAAATGTCGCTTGGTCAAACCCGTGCTTTGAAATCTGGTTGTTCGCTTACTTCGGGAATATGCCGACTTTGCTGGAATCGCAAAAATGCTGCAGTGAATTTGGACACATTTATGAAAGAGAAACGGGGCAAAAGTATAAGAAAGCTGATGAGAATCTGTACGAAAAAGTCTATGGAAATGGTGATGAAGAAGGTGCATTGAGGCTGGCGAAACAAAGATTGGAACAGCATGCAAGAGAGGGAAAGGAGAAGCCTTCTGAAATGTGCCCGGCGACCGCGGTGCATCAACTGGTCGGCGAGATTCGAGGCACCGGAAGAGACGCCACTGATCTATCACCGGATATGGAATGACTTGTTTAAGAAACTACACCACAAACGTCCAATTCGTGGACATTGTGCGCCGCCTTTAATGAAGGATAAAGAAAATCCTGTTGGCATGGTATATGCCAGCAGGATTTTCTTTGTATACATCGTCCGAACTCGTTATCCTTCCACCGTCATGGCGGCGGCGAGGGCGGCGCCGAGGGCGGAGCCGGTGTTTTCAAGGACGATGTGGATCTTTTCTGCTTCGTCGCCGAGGAGGTCGGCGAGCGCCTTCTTGAGATTTTCGGCGACGAGGGGCATCTTCTCGTAGACGGAGCCGTCGATGGCGATGTGCTGTTCCTTGATCGCCGCCCCATGTGCGCGATGGCGCACGATGCCTGCGAAGGTCGCGGCGACGAGGCGGGCGGAGCGTGCGATGATGATGCCCGCGAGATCTTGCAGCAGGTTCAGCTCAAGCGCGTTGAATTTCTCGCCCGTCTTTTCTTCGAGGATGGCAGCGGCTTCGTGACGGTCGAGGTAGGCGTCGGCGACGATCGTGGAAAGGTCGATGCTCGTGAAGGAGAAAGGAGCTGCCTTGCCGAGGATGTCGGCGAGCGCCTCGCCGTAGATTTCGCCGAGGTAGCGTCCCGATACCATCTTTTCGAGGTGCTGTGCGCCGGGCTTTTCGGAGGTTTCGTCGATGTGCCTGTCATACTTCGTCGGGCGCAGCTTGCCGAAGCCGCCCGACTCCATGTTGATGACGGTGGGCGTCTCGGAGCTGTCCGTGAATTCCTCGAAGTAGCAGGTGTTCTGCCCTGTGGCGTAGATTGAGCCGATGTAGGCGTTTGGCTTCTTGTAGGCGGCGGCGAGGAGCGTGGCGACGGTGTCGTTGATGACGGCGACGGGGATGACGTTTCGTGCGCCGCGCCGTGCGAGGGCTTCTTTCAGAAGGTCGTTGACGACCTTGCCCTCGACGCCCTGCGTCGCGAACTCCTTCGTCCAAGTGATGAGCTTGGCATTGTAGAGGTCGGTCTGTACCGACGGGAAGGAGAAGGTGTGACCGAGCAGGTACGTCGTCGAGCGGTTGCTCTCGATGGCTTCGTCGATGAGTTCGGCGAGGAAGTCGAACATCTCCTCGGCGGTGGCGCTTTCCGATACGTAGTCGTAGACGCCCGGCTCGGTCAGGGGCTTCGCCGCCTTCTTGATGAGCTGGTACCTGCCGCCTCCGTGCAGCAGGATGTGCAGGGCGCGTACGTTCGTGCCGCCGAAATCAAGCGCGAGGAAATCGCCGATTTCCTTGCCTGTCGGCAGGGCGACGTAGGAGCGCAGCATGCGCAGCGTGGAATCTTCGCCCTCAAGTCCCGCCTGCATTTCCGCCTCGAAGTCGGCGGAAATCTTCTGAAGCTCGTCGTCACTGATGCTGAAGGCGGCGAGCACCTCGTCGTATTTCTTCTTGTCCATGGTCATGGCTGCTCCTCCTTTAAAATGAGGGTTTCTCCGCTGAGCGGACCCCGGGTGGTCAACGTCAGCCAATCGCGCTTCGCCTTCGGCTCGCGTTCTTGGGACGTTTTCACATGCGACCTACTGCCTGTGCGGCTGCGCCCTTCGGGCTTGCCTTACAGATAGGTCAGCATCATTGCGCCGACGCTCGGGAAAACTTCCTTCGCCTGCTTTTGAATCGCTTCTCGCGCCGTCGTCAGCGTATAGCCGTCGAATGCCTTGAGCATCGGCAGGTCGTTCGTCTCGTCGCCGATGGCGAAAACTTCCGCGCCGTCCCAGCCCATGACGGAGAGCAGCGTGCGTATGCCCTGATCCTTGCCGACGCCGACGGGCGTGATGTCGAGACTGCAGGCGTTCGGGTAGGCGTGGATCTTATCGCCGAGCCTCGCGTTGAGCGCGGCGGCGCAGGCGTCGGATTCGGCGGGAAGCGGGAAGCCCATGGAGAACTGCTGGATCTTCTTGAGCGTGCCGATCTCGGATTCTTCAATGTAGATGATGGGATAGTCCCATTCCTTTGCTTCGCGCTCGATCCAAGAGCCTTCCGATTGGTGGCAAAGGTACGTCACGTCGGCTGCTGAAAAGGCAAAGTGGAAGGATTTCGCCGCCAGAGGCTCTTCGGCAATGGAAACGAGGGCGGCCGGCTCGATCTCGGCCTGGAAGCGCACCGTCTCTTTCGCGTCGCGGATGATGCCGCCGTTGTTGCAGACCGTGTAGTCAAATTCCAGCCCGAACGCGAAGAGCTGCGGCACGAGCATGCCGTAGTCGCGCCCCGAGATGACGCCGAACTTGTTGCCCGCCGCACGCCACTTCTTGACGGCCTGCAGCGTTTCCTCGTCGATCTTGCCGCCCCTGAGGAGCGTCCCGTCGTAATCGCTTGCAGCTACCTTCATTGTATCTCCTCCTCGTAAATCACGGCTTCCAATGGACGAAGCGAAGTCGTCGGCGCGTCCGCATAGCTTCCGGCAAGGCGCGTGCCGCGGAGGAA
This sequence comes from Selenomonas sp. CM52, assembly GCF_000292955.1. Classification (NCBI taxonomy): domain Bacteria; kingdom Bacillati; phylum Bacillota; class Negativicutes; order Selenomonadales; family Selenomonadaceae; genus Selenomonas; species Selenomonas sp. CM52. Next base: position 29,867 of record NZ_ALNM01000024.1, on the reverse strand, counting down.
GTCTGCGGGAAGCGCCGCGTCCTTTGTGCTGAAGTTGACCGCCGTCTTGATGCGCGTCTTCCCCAGTGTGCGCGAGAACGCATAGATCTGCTCGTTTTCTTCTAGAAGCTCTTCATATACGCCGTCCAAAAGAGCAGGAATCGTCTCGCGCAGCTTGGCGAGATGACGGTAGAAGTGCAGTACGGAGTCAGCGTCCTTTTCCTCGGCGGCAGCGTTGAGTGTGCGATAGTTCTCGTTGACGGGCAGCCATGGCGTGCCGCTTGTGAAGCCCGCATGTCTTTCTGCCGTCCACTGCATCGGCGTGCGTGCGTTGTCTCGGCTGTTGAAGTGGACGAAGCCCAGTGCTTCCTCCTTGGAGAAGCCATCTTCCAAAGCGAGCGCGTACTGGCCGTGCGACGAAATGTCGTCGTAGGCGTCGATGGAATCCCAAGCCACGTTCGTCATGCCGAGTTCCTCGCCCTCGTAGATGAAGGGCGTGCCGCGCAGCGTGAAGAGGACGGCGGCGAGAGCCTTGGCCGCGAGCTTCTTGTCCGCGCCTTTGGAGAAGAAGTAATTGACGGAGCGTGCACGGTCGTGGTTCTCGAAGTAGATGGGAAACCAGCCTTCATTGGCGGTGGCGTGCTGGCTAGCCGTGAGCGCGCGCTTGAGCTTCGTGAGAGGCCACGGTTGCGCCTTGTGCCAGCATTCGCCGCCTTCGTAGGGCACGAGGACGTGGCTGAACTCGAAGAGCATGGAGAAGACGCCGTTTTCGCCGACCCACAGCGGCAGTTCCTCGGGCGTGACGCCGTTCGCCTCGCCGACGGTGAAGATGTCGTGCCCGTCGAAAACGCGTGCGCGGAACTCGTGCAGGAAGTCGAGGATGCCCGGCGTGTTCGCCGTCATATCGTGGACGCTCGTCATGCCGTCCGCCGCATCCGGCTCGCCGTCCGCAAAGACGGCGGGCTTCTTGATGTAGGTGATGGCGTCGATGCGGAAGCCGCCGACGCCCTTTGCGAGCCAGAAGTTTGCGGCGGCGAAGAGTGCTTCCCTGACCTCGGGGTTCTCCCAGTTGAGGTCGGGCTGCGCCTCGGCGAAGGTGTGCAGGTAGTATTGGCCGCGCTCCTCGCTGTACGTCCACGCAGAGCCGCCGAAGATGCCGCGCCAGTTCGTCGGGGCGCTGCCGTCTTCCTTCGCGTCGCGCCAGATATACCAGTCGCTCTTCGCGTTCGTGCGGCTCTTCTTCGACTCCAAGAACCACGGGTGTTGATCGGAGGTGTGGTTGTAGACGAGATCCATGACGATGCGCATGCCGCGCTTCTTCGCTTCGGCGATCAGTTTCTCCATGTCGGCGAGCGTGCCGAAATCGGGATGGATGCCGCAATAGTCGCTGATGTCGTAGCCGTTGTCGACCATGGGCGACGGGTAGACGGGCGTGAGCCAAAGCGCGCCCGCGCCGAGCGACCTTAGATAGTCGAGCTTTTCCGTGATGCCGCGAAGATCGCCCGTGCCCTTGCCGTGCGTGTCGTTGAAGCTCTTCGGATAAATCTGGTAGACGGCGGTGTTCTGCCACCAATGCGTTGCTTTCATGCGTTTTTCCTTTCCATTCAGCCCCCTGCCGTGCGGGCAGGGGGCTGCGAGATTTGCCGTGCGTCAGAAGGTCAGGACGTCCGTCTTGCCGGCTTCTGCCGTCATGCCCGTATGCTTTTTCATCAGCGGGTATTCGCCCGAGTTTGTCACTGCCATGATGACCGTGTCCTGGTAGCCGGCTTCCTTGATCGTCGCGCGGTCGAACTTCACGAGCGGCGCACCTTGGCCGACCTTGTCGCCTGCACGGACGAGAAGCTCGAAGCCCTTGCCGCCGAGCTTCACCGTGTCGACGCCGATGTGGATGAGCAGTTCCGCGCCGTTCGCGAGACGCAGCCCGACGGCGTGCAACGAATCCTCCATGACCATCGTGACTTCGGCGGCGGCGGGCGCGACGACGAGATTGCCCGTCGGCTCGATGGCGACGCCGTCACCCATCATCTTCTGTGAGAACATCTCATCCTTGACCTCGCTCATGTCGATGACCTTGCCGTCGGCGACCGCCGTGAAGGAAAGGGATTTTTCCGTGCCGACGGCGAGCTCCGTCGCATCGGATGCAGGCGCTGCGAGAAGCGCCTCGAAGCGCTCGCGCACCTGCGGCACGGAGAGGCCAACGATGACCTGGAACGCATGTCCGTTCCGCACGAGGCCGTGTGCGCCCGCGCGGGTGAAGACGGCGACCGGCTGTACGAGATCGGGATCTTCTACCGTCACGCGCAGGCGCGTCGCGCAGTTCGTGACGTCCTTGATGTTCGCAGGGCCGCCGAGTCCTTCGAGGAAGACCTTCGCCTTCACGTCGCGCTCGTCGAGCTTCAGATCGGGTGCGGCGCCTGCAGCGGCATCCGCAGCGCCTGCCTGCTTCGCCTTGTAGTCGGCTTTCGTGAAGAGCTTGTCCTCGACATCGTCGTCCGTTCTGCCCGGCGTCTTGTAATCCTTGAAGCGGATGACAGCGCGGAAGACGAAGAAGTAGATGGCGGTGAAGCACAGGCCGATGCCGATCTGCGTGAGGTATGTCGCATAATGGTAGGAGAAAAGAGGAATCCAGTTCTGCACGAAGCAGTCGATGAGACCGCCGCCGAAGTTGCCCGAAAGCCCGATGGCGTAGAGCGTCGCCGAGAGCGTCGCCGAGAGGATCGCGTGCAGCAGATAAAGGAGAGGCGCGACGAAAAGGAAGGTGAATTCCAGAGGCTTGGTGATGCCGCAGAGCATCGCCGTGATCGTCGCAGGAATCAGGAGAGTCGCCGTCTTCTTGCGCTTTTCAGGCTTGGCGCAGGCGTAGATGGCGAGCGCCGCGCCCGGCAGGCCGAAGACCTTGCCGCTGCCGTGCAGCGCGAAGCCGCCCTCGGGGAAGAGGTCACGCAAAGACTGCGCGCTCGTCATGAAGTCGTTGATGTGGCCGAGCCAGTAGGCTTGGATGCCGCCGTCGACGACCGCAGGGCCGAACATGAACGGCAGGTAGATGAAGTGATGGAGGCCGGCGGGCAGCAGAATTTTCTCCGAGAACGTGTATGCCCAGACGCCGACGATGCCGCTCGTCTTGAGGAAGAACTGGAACTGCTCGATCGCGTGCTGTACCATTGGCCAGACGCAGCAGAAGATGAGGGCCATCGGGATCATGACGGCGAAGCCGACGGCGACGACGAAGGCAGGGCCTTTGAAAATGCCGAGCCAATCGGGGATGTTCGTGTCGTAGAAGTGGTTGTGCAGATACGCCGTGCAGCACGCGATGAAGATCGCGCCGAGCATGCCCATGTCGAGCGTCTTGACGTTCGCGATCATGGCAAGTCCCGTGCCGGGACCTGCCGCCTGGCTGTAGTCGACGCCGAATGCGCTGCCGTGCAGCGTGAGGATGGCCGAGATGAAGTAGTTGAAGAGCATGTAGATGACGAAGGATTCCATGGCGCAGCGTGCCGGCTCCTTCTTCGCGAAGCCGATGGGCACGGCGATGGCGAAGAGAATCGGCATCTGTGCGAACACCGTCCACGCGCCCTGCTCGACGATGTACCAGAAATCGTACCATAGCGTGCCTTCGGCGGCGATCGCGCCGAGCAGCCCCGTGTTCTTGCAGACGATGGACACCGCCACCGTCAGACCGAAGAACGCGAACAGGATGACGGGCGTATACATCGCGCCGCCAAACCGCTGCATGTTCTGCATGAAGACGTCCTTGCTGAGTGACATGAGCTTACCTCCTCTGAAACACTGAAAACCTTTGTCTATTACGATAAAGGAAAATCGTTGAAAAAGCAAGCATTTTGCGCCATTCGGGAGGCATGTACAGAGGTTGCAAGGAGGTACATGCAGTGAAACTTGTTACAGAAGCCCCAAGAGGTCAAGCCAAAGGCGCAGACCGATTGGCTAGGCTTCTGTAAGGGCGGCGCACAATGTCCACGAAGTGGACGTTTGTGCGTGTAGTTTACAAGAAGCTAAAGGCGCAGACCGATCGGCTAGGCTTCTGTAAGGCTATTTTCCTGCTCGCTGCGGTAGAGGCGGTAGTGGACGTAGAAGATCTCAAGCAGCAGGAAGTAGGCGAGCATGGACTTGAAAGGCAGCCGCTCCTCGCTCTTGGGCAGGTTGAAGGCAGCGGGCACGACGTAGAGGTTCTCCGTCGAGCGGCTCGCGAGCGTGTTGTGCTGCATCTGCGTGATGGCGAGAAGCGGCACGCCCTTGAGGTTCAGCTTCTCGGAGAACTCCTTGACGCGCTCGGATTCGCCCGAAAGCGAGATGAAGACGAAGAGATCGTCCGGCCCTGCCGTTTGATAGACGGAATAGAACTCCTCGCGCCCTGCGATTTCGCAGATGAAGACATTGTCGTAGAGGAAGAGGCGCTTGAGTTCCTGCATGACGTTCGTCTGCACATAGCCCGAAGCGTAGGCGAAGACGCGGTGCGCCTCGTGGACGAGGCGGCTCGCGCCGCGGTAGTCGCGTGCCATGAGTTCGCGCCACGACTGGTCGTAGAACTGGCTCAGAGATGTCAGGATGTCGCGGTCGGGCTTTCCGCGCTCTTCGAGTTCCATCTTGAGCACCGCCTTCATCTCGCCGAAGCCCTCGAAGCCGATCTTCTGTGCGAAGCGCACGACGGAAGCGCTCGAAACGGCGCAGAGCCGCGCGAGGTCATGGATGGAGGCGCGGCATGCCGTCTCCTTGTGGCTCTCGATGAAGCGCCAGATGCTCTTATCGGCATCGCTGAGTTCGTTCAAGTGGAGATTGATGCGCTCAGGAAGCTGCATATTGCTCCGCTCCTTTCGTCGGTTTTTTGCAAAAAAGCTTTGTACTTAATTAATCTTAACGTGTTTTCAGACGGCAGGCAAGTCACAATGCAAAATTTCAGAGCATATTTCCCAGTATTTGCGAAATGAATCGAAATTGTTTGAAATTCATGAAAAATTACTGGACAAAGAAGTTAGGAAAATGGTATGATTTGTGATATTGAAACTAAAAGTCATTACCTGTTAGGAGTTCGTCAGGTATGACAAAACGCAGGGGCGGCAAGGATTTGCCAGGACACTTGGGGGCAATCGTCCCTTTGAATGCACAAGGAGGAATCGTATTCAATGGTCGGTAAGGGGAAATCAAGAAGACGGCTCGCGCTTATGGTGGCGCTTGCCCTGTCCACTGGGGGGGTGCTTGACCTCAGTGGACGGCGGCATGATCTGGGGGATGTCGACGGCGTATGCGGCGGAGCATGAGTATACGGAGACGGCGACCAGCATCAATGGTCTTGAGGGTACGGAAAAGACTCATTCGATGAACGACAACAAGATCACGCTTGGCACAGAAGGCGGTCCGACGGATAAGCCGCAGAATACCTACGGTGCGATTTCCGCCGGCGGGAAGAAGGATACTGCGGCGGATGTCAAGGGCAATACGCTGACGATTCACGGACTTCGCTCTGCCAACGCTGGCGGTGCCAGTTTCATCTACGGCGGTGTCAGTGGCACTGGCGCGGTCACGGGCAATAAGGTGATTTTCAACAACGGTTACAGTGCGGATGCCGTCATCGGCGGCTACAGCGCTTCTCTTACGAAGAGTGTGAGCAATAATACAGTAGAGGTCAAAGCCGGGAAAATCGAGGAAGACATTATCGGCGGCTGGTCGGACAAAGCAGCGAGCACGGGCGCGGTGTCGGGCAATAAGGTCACGATTACCGGCGGCACGCTTGGAAGCTATGGGACAGGAATCATTTACGGTGCGCGTGTTACGGGCAACGGGTCAGTGACGGGTAACAGCGTCGAGTTCTCGAATGCGACCTCGAAGAAAGCCGTATATGGCGCGGCGGGTGACGATGCGGCAAGCACCGCGGCAATCAAAGAGAATCACGTGACGATCAACAGTGGTACGCTCAGCAGCGACGTGTTCGGCGGCTATACGACAGGCAAGGGCGCAGTCACGGGAAACTCCGTTACGATCAAGGGCGGCAGTCTCGGGAATGAGGCTGCGGGCGGCGTTATTGGCAACTCCGCGAGCAGCGCAAATGCCTCCGGCAATACGCTTACGATCTCGGGCGGTGCGTTCACAAAGAGCGGCGGAACGAATGTTTTTGGTGCTTATAATGCAGGCAGCGGCAAAACTATCAACAACATTGTTAACCTCGGCGACGGCGAAAACGCCATGGCGTCGGGGTTCAATCTCACGGGCATAAAGATCTACGGCGGCAACAAGACGAATGATGTCACGGGCAACACGCTCAATGTCAATGCCTCAGGCATCGTAGTCAGGACGGCGCAGAACTTCGAGAAATACAACTTCAATCTCACGAAGGGAGTTGCGGCAGGTTCGACCATGCTCAAGGTGACGGACAGCGGTGGCTTCGGCTCTACGCCCAATGTCCAGTGGAGCAAGATCACGATGAATGCCGAGGGCTGGAATGCCGATACGACGAAGTATGGCCGCCTCGGCACGATGGAACTGCTGCGCACGGGAAGCGGCGCCGATCTGAAGATATTCAACACCGAGGCGCTTGATCGCAAAGCGACGAGCGGCGACTTCGAGTATCATATGTATACGGATGTGACAACGCCTCCGATGTCGTTCTTCGGATATAATATGGTGAACTATGTGCGTGCCGACATTGATCGCTTCCAGAACGCCGATGCAACGGCAGATAACGTCACAGGCACGGCGGCTTATGGCGGCTATTCGAGTCTCGGCAATACGACGACGAACAACAAGATCAAGATCACGAATACGAACAACACGAATCTGACCGTCTACGGCGGCTATACGGCGGGCGCAGGTGATTCGACGAACAACCATGTCACGATCACGGCGACGGGCAAGGTAAAGGCGGCGTACGGCGGCTATGCGACAGCGGCGAACAGCAAGGCAGAGGGCAACAGCGTCACAGTTGAGAGTGGCGGTTGGGTGGACAATACCTCATACGCTGGCTGGGCAAAAGGCGCTGTGAACCGCAATATCTTCACCGTCAAAGGGCATGCCGATTGGTCGGTCTATGGCGGTAAGCTCGATGGCAGCGGCAAGGCAGAAGGCAACGAAGTCCGTATCGAGGGCGGCACGGTGATAGGAGAGGCCGTTGGTGCGAAAGGGAATGCAGATTCGACCATGACCGGCAATAAGGCTGTGGTTAAAGGCGGTACGGTTAAGAGAGATGTTGTCGGGGGGCAGACCGGGGGCGCCAATGGAAAGGCTACGGGGAATATCGTCACGATTGCGAACAGCACCGTTGAGGGCTTTGTGCAAGCTGGACGTACTGCGGACGGTGGAACTGTATCGGACAACCAGGTCAGCATTTTGGGCAGTATAATTAAAAAAGGCATAATCGGCGGATCTGATTCCGCAAACGGTAACGTGACGGGAAATACCATCACCGTATCGGGTGCCAGTACTGTCGAAGGAGTGGTATACGGCGGCTATTCGGGGAAGTCCGGGATAGTGACAGATAATAATGTTACGATTGCGGACGGCACGTTTCAAGAACCTGTTTACGGCGGCTATTCGGATAAATCCGGAACAGTGGCGGGCAACAAGGTCACGCTTACGGGCGGCACGTTCCAAGGTGTCATCTATGGTGGTGCGGGCGGTGACACTTCCGCCACAGGGACATTTACGGTAAATAATAATATTGTTACGATTGCGGGCGGCACGTTTAGCACCAATATTTATGGTGGATACTCGTGGAAAGCGGACGGTACGACGACGGGCAACACCGTCAATTTTGGCGACGATACGCACCGCGATCTCTCGGGTGCGACGCTCGCGGCGAGCAACATCTACGGCGGCAACAAAGCGGCGACGGGCAATACGCTCAATGTCAACGCCAAGGATGTCACGGCAAAGTCTGTCAATAACTTCGAGAACTATAAGTTCAAACTGAACGAGTCCTTCGGGAATGGCGATACGATGCTTTCTGTTGCGAACGCAGGAGATTTCGGAGGTACGGGCGTCGATTGGGGAAAGATTTCCGTTGACCGTTCGGGACTCTCTGCGGACTATGTTTCCAATGTTCACGGCGTACATCGTGTGACGCTCTTAAAGAGTGCGACAGCGAATGCGCTGAATTTCTCGAATTATGACGCGACCATTTACGCTGCGACAGATACGCATGAGAGCGCCGTACAGACCGATACGGACAGCGGCACGGCGACCTCAGTTTTTATGGAAATCAATCGTTTCAAGAATGGACGTGTAACCTATGATGGTACGGGGGAAACTTACGCCAAGGCATGGGGGAACGAGATTTATGGCGGTCTTTCTCATGACGGACACACGACGACGGACAATCAGCTGACGGTCAAGGCTCTGCGCGGTGCGGGCGACCCGAGCCATGTCTTTGGGGGAAAGAACGAGGGTACGACGGGCGATGTCACGCAGAATACGGTGAATATCGAACTGGCACACGACGCCGATAAGATCAAAGAGGTCTATGGCGGACAAGCGAACAATGAGGACGGCACGGGCAAGGTCGACGGCAATATTGTTAATCTGAATAAGGGCACGGTCGATCTTCTCCATGCCGGCTATACGTTCGGTACGGGTGCAGTCACAAACAACACGGTCAACTTCTCTGGCGGCACGGCGAATGACTACGTTAGCGGCGGCTATATTGACAAAGAGGCAAGTGCGGCGGAGGTCAGTTACAACAAGGTTCTCTTTACGAACGGCACGGCGGGGCAGATTCGCGGTGGTGTGACGACCGGTTCGGGTGCGGCGAAGAAGAATGCAGTCGAGTTCAGCGCGGGCACGGCGGAGGAGGTTCGCGGCGCAGAGACGAAGGAGGCACTGCCGAAGAAAACGAGGTCACGGTCAAAGGCGGCACGGTGAGCGGCGACGTTTACGGCGCATCCGTCACGGGAATGGGAACGGTCAGCAAGAATAAGGTTACGGTCACAGGTGGCACGATTGAGGGCAAGCTCTACGGCGGCTACGGCTATCATGCGACGGATAACGAGGTCACGATTTCGGGTGGTGCGCTCGCGGGAATAGGCACAGTGGTCTACGGTGGTTACATGAATGGCCCGGGCAGCAGCGCTTCGGGCAATGTCGTGAACCTTGGCGCAGACGACGGCACGTATACGGCAAACCTTAGCGGTGCGTTAATTTACGGTGACAACAGCACCGACAATGCTGTCCACAACAATGTGCTGAACGTGCGCGGCAAAGGCATCACGGTTCATAGCATCAAGAATTTCGATAAGTACAACTTTAAATTGAACAATAACATTGCGAGCGGGGATACGATGCTGACGCTGCGCAATGACGGCTTTGGCAGGGAGATCGACTTCGCGAACAATTTCAACGTGGATACGTCGAAACTGACGGGCAAGCCGACTGGCACCATCACCCTCGTGAAGAGCGAGACTGCAAATGCGCTGACGTTCAAAGATGGCTATGCGCCGCGCGACCTCGGCAGCACGGAGAACGCTGAATATTTCATCGGCACGGATACGGGGACGCGCACGGCTACCTCCGTTATCATGAACTACAACATCTTCAGGAACAATGCGTGGACGTATGACGGCACGAATCCGGCAACGGCGAATGAAGTTGCTGGTGGCATCTCCTATAAAGATGGGCATACGACCTATAACAACAAGATTACGGTGACGGGCGTTCCGTCGACGAACCTCAATTTCGTCTACGGCGGCAAGACCAACGGTGCGGCTGACTCAAAGGAAAACCAGGTCACAATTGAGAGCACGGGAACAGGCTCGATCGCCAATATCAACGGCGGCTTTACCGGTAAGGCGGATGGCGTTGCCTCGAAGAACCGCGTCCTCATCAAGGGAGGCACGGTCACGAATGCTATCGGTGGTGCAGTCTCCGGTGCAAGCGGCTCGGCGACGGACAACGAAGTTACCGTTGAGGGCGGTACGGTCGCGAACGTCATCGGCGGCGGCGGAAGCGCTGCTGCGGCGGGCAATATGGCGAACAACTGCGTCACCATCACGGATGGCACGGTCACGGGGCAGATCGTCGGCGGCGATTCGCGCGTCTTGACGAGCACGTCGAACAACAATACTATCACGCTTGGCGGCGGCACGCTCACGGGATCGCAGGTCTGGGGCACGAGTTACGGAGGCACCGTCCTCGCCAACACAGACGCGAAGATCGCGGGCAATACGCTCAACGTCAAGGCGAAGGACGGTGTGACGCTCAAGAAGGTGCGCAACGTCGAGAAGTTCAACTTCCAGCTCGTGGACGATACGACGAAGACGGCGCCGCTGCTGAATCTGACGGAACTGGGCGGTTTCGGCAAGGTCACTGCTGACAACTCGGACGTCAAGATGAAATGGTCGAATGTGACGGTCGACATGTCGAAGGTCACGACGGAAGCGGACGCTGCAAAGATTCAGGGAAAGAACACCTATATCTTGATGCGGGCGGCCGATCCCACGCTGAAGTTCAGCGACTACGCTGCGCGCTACGATACATACGGCGGCGTCTACGAAACAGGGCTGCGCACGAATACGAACACCGATACGGCACAGGAAGTGCTCTACGATGTCAATCGCTTCAAGGATGGTCGCGTCACTTATACGACGACCTCGACGGGCGAGGCGCTTGGCGGCTATTCCGCCTTTGGCAGCACGACCGAGGGAAATGAGCTGACGCTTACGGGCGTGACGGGAACGCTCGCGGCTGCCTACGGTGGACAGACCGCAGGCGTGACGGGAGATTCGGCAAATAACAAGGTCACGCTCAAAGGCACGGGAACAGGCTCGATCGTAAACGTCTACGGTGGTGCAATCACGAAGGCGGCGAACAGCGGCAATGCGACGGGCAACACGGTCACGCTTACGGGCAGTACGGTCACGGGCGCGGTCTACGGTGGTTATACTGAAGGAAGCGGCAAGACCACAGGTAACACGGTGAATATCGGAGACGGTACGGCGGCAACGCTTGCAGCCGGAACGAACCTTGCGAATGCGATGCTTGCGGGCGGCAACAAGTCCGAGATGACAGGCAATACGCTCAATGTCATGGTCAAGGATGCGGCGGCAAAGAAGGCGCAGAACTTCGAGAACTATACGTTCCATCTGACCGACCATATCGCCGTCGACAAGCCGAAGAGCGGGGTCGTCGACGATGCCTTCACCAAGAGCCGCGGCACGATGCTGACGCTTGCAGAAGGTTTCGACGGGCAGACGGCAGACTGGAGCAAGGTCACGGTCGACACGTCGAAACTCTCGGCCGACAAGACGCTCGGCGCAATCACGCTGATGAAGAGCGCGGCAGCGAACAAGCTGAAGTTCTCGAACTACGCGGCGAAGAATCATGCCGTGAGCGGCGACTACGAGGTCGTCCAGCGCACGGATACGAATACGGGTGTGGCGAACGCCGTCCTTATCGATGTGAACCGCTTCCGAAACGGCGACGTCACTTATCATAACGGCGACAACAATGCCAAGACCTACGCTGGTGTTTCCTACGGTGGGAATACGGCGGAAGGAAACAAGTTTACGCTCAAGGGAATCTCCGAGGGTGAGACGCTCCAGTACGTTTCGGGCGGACGCTCGGAGGGGACTGCGGGCGGTGCGGTCAAGAACACCGTGAACCTTTTGAGTACGGGCAAGGGAACGCTTGAAGAGGTCTACGGCGGTTACGTCGGCAATGCAGCGAATGCGGCAGATGTGACGGAGAATACCGTTAACATTGCGGGCGGCACGGCAAAGAACGTCTACGGCGGCTACACGCGCGGCACGGGAAAGACGGTGAAGAACACCGTCAACATCGGCTATACGGACGAGGCGGGCGTGTTCCATGATGTCGCTGACGGCGCGAAAATCACGGGCACGATCTACGGCGGCAGCGGCAGCGACACCACGGGTAATGTCCTGAATGTCAGTGGCAAGATCGCGGCTGGCAACATAAAGAACTTCGAGAGCGTCAAGTTCCATGTCAGAAACACGATGGCGAGCGGCACGACGCTCCTGACGCTCGACGGTGCGGCTGCGACTGAGGGGCTTGACTGGGCGAATGTCACGCTCGATGAATTCAAACCTGTGGTCAAGAGTTACGAAGCGTACCGTCTGACGCTCATGGCGAATGAAAAGGGCATCGACTTCCGCAAGGGCGGTGTTGACACTTATGCGCCCATCGGCGCCAAGGGCGTGACCAAGGGCGATTACGAAGCCGCCCTCGATACGGACACGCATGCAGCGCAGGCGAAGGCTGTCAACGCAGAGATCTATCGCTTCCATGGCAACACGGCGACATACGGCGAAGCCGACGGCGCACACGATGCAGCATGGGGCGGGCGCTCCGTACTCGGCAACGATGCGACGGACAACACTCTGACGATCGCGGGTGGCACGCTCAAGGACGCCTACGGTGGCTGGTCGACGGGTAAGAAGATCGACGGCACGTCGGGCAAGACCACGGGCAACACCGTGAACTTCACAGCCGGTACGGTCACGGGTACGATCTATGGCGGCAACAACGGCGCGGCGGGAAATACGCTGAACGTCACGGGAACACAGAGCGCGGGAGACATCAAGAATTTCGAGAAACTCCACTTCGACACGAGCATGGCGAAGGCCGGCGATACGATCTTGACGCTCAACGGCGGCAAGAAGACGACGGGGCTTGATTGGCAGAAGGTTGAAGCCGCAGGCCTTGACGAAGCCTCCCTTGCGACGCGCACGGGTGTGGCGCGTGAAGAACTGTTCTCGCTCATGGCGAATGACAAGGGGATTGACTTTGGCACGAGCTATGACAAGGCGAAGGAAAAGACCGTCGGCGACTACGAGTATGCGATCTCCAAGGAAATGGATGCGGCGAAGGGCGCAGCGGCGGAAAAGGTCGTCGTGCGCGGCTTCCGCTTCCAGAACAATGCGGATGCCGTCTATGAGACGGGCGACAACAAGGCGGCTTGGGGCGGACGCTCCATCGTCGGCAACACCGTGCAGAAGAACAAGCTGACCGTCAAGGGCGGCACGCTGACGGAGGCGGCCTACGGCGGCCTGAGCGCCAAGGGCGTGGTCACGGGCAATACACTCGTACTCGCCGGCGGCACGCTCAAAAATGCCTACGGCGGCTTTGTCGAGGGTGCGGGCGACGCCACGAAGAACACCGTCGAGGTGCAAAAGGATACGCAGGCGCAAATCTATGGCGGTCATGCCGCGCAGGGCGAAGCTTCGGGCAATATCCTCAACCTCGGTGCCGTCAACATCGGCGCGAATGTCTACGGCGGCTCGGGTAAGAAGACCGACGGCAACGTGATCAACCTCTTCGGCACGAAGATCAAGGGTACGGTCACGGGCGGCACGGCGGCGGACGGCAAGGCAAACGTCCTCGCCATCCGCGCCGCCGGCACGGAGATCGGTGACTTCAAGGGCATTCAGAACCTCAAGTTCTACCTGCCCGAAGGGGCGAAATCCTCCATGGCGACGATGCTGAGGCTCGGCGTCAAGGACAAGGACATCAAGGGTCTGAACGTCGACCTCAACCTCTCGGGCGCGGCCAAGACGCTCAAGCGCGAGGATGTCTTCAGTCTCATGAAGGTTGCTGAAGGCGGCACGTTGACGACGGACGAGAAGATCAAGGGCGAGGTCACGGGTACGCAGGGCGTATCGCTCGACTACAAGTTCCGTGTGCAGAAGAAGGGCGCGGATGAATTGATCGCCGCTGTCGAGAGTGTAAAGATGAAGGACGCGACGAAGTCCCTCGCGGAGACGAGGACGACGGCGACGGACGTCTTGGGAGGCGGCATGACGATGCTCGCCGATGCGGGCGTCTCCGCCGCTGTCCAAGCAGCAGCCTCCGCCAATGCCAACACTCAGGTCGAGGCCGCTCCCATGGCGACAAACAAGGCGCCGAGTGCGAAGGCGGCATCTGCAGCAAATGTGCAGTCGGGCGCGTACACGGCATGGGCGGCGCAGGGAGGCTCCTCCATGCGCATCCATTCGGGCTCCTACGTCGACACGCACGGCTACACGCTGAATGTCGGCTTCGCAAGAAAGCAGGATGGCAAGGACAGCACGCTGACCTTTGGGCCATTCGTCGAATACGGCAGGGCGAGCTACGACTCCTATCTTGAGGATGCGGCGGGCACGCACGGCAGCGGCAAGGTCAGCTACATCGGCGCAGGTGTCCTCGCAAGGCAGGATCTGAAGAGCGGCCTCTACCTCGAAGGAAGCGTGCGCGGCGGACGCATCAAGAGCGACTACGAGGGCAACATTTCCGGCACGTCCACGAGCTACGACATCTCGAACCCCTATTATGCGATTCATCTGGGCGTGGGGAAGGAGACGAAGCTCAAGGCGGGCGATGCGCTCGAAACGTACCTCAAGTACTTCTTCTCGCATCAGAATGGCACGAGCGGCAAGCTCTCGACAGGCGAGGATTACGACTTCGATGCCGTCAACTCGCACCGCCTGCGACTCGGCGCTCGCTACACGCACGATATGGGCGAAGAAGGCAAATTCTACGCGGGTCTTGCATGGGAATACGAATTCAACGGCGAGGCGCGAGCCACCTATCAGGGCATGGCGACGCCAAGCCCGTCTCTCAAGGGAGGCAGCGCCATGCTCGAACTTGGCTATCGCTTCACACCGAAAAAGAGCCGCGTCAGCTACGACGTCAACTTCAGCGGTTGGCAGGGTAAGCGAGAAGGATTCTCTGGCAGTGTAGGAGTAAACTGGGCATTCTGATTTACAGGGTAAAGATGAATTAAGGAAGAAAAAAGGAACCGGATGCGAAGCCACAGGGCTTTGTATCCGGTTCCTTTGCATTCGCCGAGGTTATTTGTGCTCTTTCCCGCCGAATATTTCCTTTGTCGTGCCGCGAAGCCACTTCCAGTTCCAAGCGAGGTGAAAAATGACGCCGATGGTCAGGAGATATGAGACATAGATATGAATGTTCTTGTTGACGATCTTAGCGGGGCCGTTGGCAAAGACATGGAGATACATGAAAGTGCCCGTCACAAGGCAGATGAGCATGCCGACAGCCAAGCCAAGAATCAGATAATAATTTTTTTTCATTGTTATTGCCTCCCAATGCAGACTGCTCCTTCAAGAGAAGGAATATCAAAATCATTTTAGCACAAAATCTTTTTTGTGTCATAAAAATACGGCAGTTTCTTCCAAAGTTTCGTCCAATTTTCCGGAATATGATTTTCCTATGATTTACCGTGCATAGAGAGAGGGAATTTGCACCGATTTTTCGCTTGACAGCCTGCAGAAAAGTCGCTATAATGACAATGCTTCGTCTTGTACGGGGCGTCCATGGGTAGGTGCCCGAGTGGTTAAAGGGAACAGACTGTAAATCTGTCATCTTCGGATTACGATGGTTCGAATCCATCCCTGCCCACCAGCGGCGGCATAGCTCAGTTGGCTAGAGCATGCGGTTCATACCCGCAGTGTCCGGAGTTCAAATCTCTGTGCCGCCACCATGAAATGTAAAGCCCCCGCGCCGAAAGGTGCGGGGGCTTTTGTGATTCTTAGAACTTCACTTCAGGGACGGCGTCTGCGCCCTCCTTCGCTTGGAACTGAGGCTTCTTCGTCATGCCCATGAAACCGGCGAAGAATACGCCGGGGAAGGTCGAGATGCGCACGTTGTATTCGCGCACTGCCTCGTTGTAGTCGCGCCGCGCGACGGCGATGCGGTTCTCCGAGCCGGCCAGCTCGCGCATGAGTTCGAGGTACTGCGTGTTTGCCTTGAGGTCAGGATATGCCTCGGCGATGGCGAAGAGGCGGCCGAGTGCGCCCGTGAGTTCGGCGTTCGCCGCATCGATCTGCTCGACGCCCTGCGCACCTGCTAGTTTGGCACGCGCATTGACGACTTCCTCAATGACAGCCTTCTCATGCACGTCATAGCCTTTGACCGTGTTGACGAGGTTTGGGATGAGGTCGCTGCGCCGCTGCATTTGATTCTCGACCTGTCCGTACGCTGCATCGACGCTGATCTCCGACTCTTTCAGCCCGTTATAGAGAGAGAAGACTCCGCCGAGGATGAAGATAATGACGACGATGACAGCGCCGAGCGCGATCAGTCCTTTGTTCATGTTGAAAACTCCTTTCTGTTTCTGCCGATGGAATGACTGAGCAAATATAGAATGGTTCACCATGAAGCCCCAAGAGGTCAAGCCGCAGGCGCAGACCGATTGGCTAGGCTTCTGTAAGGGCGGCGCACAATGTCCACAAAGTGGACGTTTGTGCGTGTAGCTTACCAGCCGTCTGATGCGCCGCCGCCGCCGGAAGAGCCGCCGCCGTAGCCGCCGCGCGAGGAACTGCCGCCGGAAGAGCCGCCGCTGTAGCCGCCGCCGTAATCGCCGCTCGAGGAGCCGCCGCCAGGGCCGAGCGCTTGGTTGAGGAGGCCGAGAAGCCAGTTCAGGATGACACCGAGCAGGATCATGCCGACGATGGCAAGGAAGAAGATGAAGACATTCATCAGGATGCTCGGTTCCTCTTCTTCATGCGTGGACGATTCTTCAAGCGTCTCGCTCACATCAGCGCCCGGTGCGACTCCTGCAGCACGGTAGGCGTAGGCGGCGAGCTTCTGATAGGCATTGAGCACGCCTTCGGAGTACTTCTCATCGCGGAAGTACGGCTTCATCTTGTCGAGGATCTCGCCCGCTCTGCCGTCCGTGATTTCACCTTCAAGCCCGTAGCCGACTTCGATGCGGAACTTGCGATCATCTTTGGCGATGAGCAGAAGGACTCCGTTGCTTTGCTTCGCATCGCCGATGCCCCAGCTGCGAAACAGCTCGTTTGCGTACGATTCGATGTCTGTGCCGTCCAAGGTGGCGACGGTCACGACGACGATTTCCGCCTTCGTCTTTTCGCGCAGCTCTTCGCCGATCTTCTCGATCTGTGTGCGATCCTCTGCTGAAACGATGCCTGCCGTGTCGACGATGTATTCGCGCTGCGAGGGCTTGGGAAGCACGGCAGCGTCGGCAGATGAGCCAGCAAGTGCGAGGAGGCTGACGATGATGAATAGGAGGGCGCACAACTGTTGGCGCGCGCGGGGTGTGTTCATTCGCCTCACATCCTTTCGTAATGCCTGTCTCCTGTGGGGAGCAGGAAGAGAGAAAACTGGTATGAATAGTATACGATAATTTTCGTTTATTATAGCATACGGGAAAAGGATCGTATATCGGACAGAGTTCTTAATGTATCCATGGCTTGAAGTGAATTCCTTGCCGGTATCCTGTTTTCGGACCAAATAAAATTCTATTATACTCGAAGAGGAGAATTTGATTGTACCGATATCCTTGTGTTGACAAAACAGCCCGCCAAGGCTTTGCGCCTTGGCGGGCTGTGTGCGAGTCATGAGGGTTAGCGTGTGATCATGCGTCCGAGACGCGTGCCGAAGAGGTAGTTGAAGAACCATTTGAACGTGACGGAGACGTTGGCATGGAAGCCCGCCTTCGTCAGGAGGTGAATCCAAAGCCATGCCGACCACGCGAGGAAGCCTCTGCCGACGAGAGGGCCTGCAGACATGACGGCCTCGCTGTTGCCGATGATCGCCATGACGCCCTTGCTCTTGTAGTCGAGATGCTCAAGCGGCTCGCCCTTGAGCTTGTGCAGGATGTTGGCGGCGGCGACGTCGCCTTCAGCGAGCGCGACGGGCGCGAGCGTCGGCAGTGGGCGTTCTTCGCCCGGTGGCGTGAAGCTTGAGCAGTCGCCGGCGGCGTAGACGTTCTCGAAGCCTATGGCGTGCATTGTGTCATCGACGATGATGCGGCGGCCGCGGTCTTTTTGCACGTCAAGTCCGTCGAGGCAGTCGACGGGGCGCACGCCCGCCGCCCAGACGACGGTGCGCGTCTTGATTTCCTGCAGCGGCGCGTCCTTGGGAGCGCTGAAGGGCTTGTAGCGAAGCGTTTCGCCGTCGTAGTCCGTGACCATCATCGAGCACTGCACGGCGACCTTTTTCTTTTCAAGCACGCGCACGGTCTCGTCGCGCAGCTTCTCAGGCATCATCATGAGGACACCGGGATCTGCGCCGATGAGATGGATTTCGACCTCGCTGAAGTCGATCGTATGGTACTCCTTTTGAAAGACGTCGTAGATGAGCTCTGAGAGGCCGCCCGATCCTTCGACGCCGATGGGGCCCGCGCCGACGAAAACGAAGGTCAGAAGAGCCTTGCGCTTTGCCGCATCCTTTTCACGCGAGGCTTCTTCGAAGACCTTGAGGACGTGGCTGCGAATCTCGATGGAGTCGACGAGCGTCTTCAAGGGCAGGGAGTTTTCCTCGATGCTTTTCGAGCCGAAGAAGTTTGGCGTCGAGCCGAGCGCGATGATGAGATGATCGTAGTCGATCTCGCCCTGGTCGGTGCGCACGGTCTGCGCCGCCGCGTCGATTCCCTCGATTTCGGCGAGCAAGAAGTTGACGTTCGAAGCGCTGCGGAAGAAGCCGCGGATCGGATAGATGACCTCGTCCGCCGAGAGCATCGAGGTCGCCACCTGATAGAGCAGCGGCTGAAAGACCTGATAGTTGTTGTGGTCGATGATGAGGACATCGACCGCCTCGTTCGCGAGCTTTCGCGCCGCGCGTATGCCTGCAATGCCGCCGCCCAAGATGACGATGCGTGGTTTCGCTGCCTTTTCCGTCATGATTCATACCGCCTTTCCAGAAAAGTTTGTGGGGAACATTGTGAATCTTATGTGCTTTTCATTATACATCGTTTTTATGAAAATGTAACATATCAATAATTTATATTAATATAAATGGCGACGGAAAAGGAATGAAGAAGCCCCCAAGATTGCGGCTTGGGGGCTGTCCTCAGGCGTTCGACTGTTCGATGAATTCCTGCAGTTTCTTCTCTGCCGCACCGCTCTCAATGAGCGCGCGGGCTTTTTCGACGCCTTCCTTGATGGAGTCGGCCTTGCCGCCGATGTAGATGGCGGCGCCGGCATTCAAAAGCACGATGTCGGTCTTCGCGCCTTGCACTCCCGTGAGGATAGCACGCGTCACAGCGGCGTTTTCTTTCGCCATGCCGCCGACGATCGCCGTCTTCTCGGCACGCTCAAGGTCGAAGTCCTCTGGAGCGATCGTATACGTCTTGTACCAGCCGTCCTTGAACTCGGAGACCCTCGTCGGGGCGCTGATGGAGATCTCGTCGAGGCAGTCCGTGCCGTAGATGACCATGCCGCGCTGAACGCCGAGGTCGATGAGCACGCGGGTCAGCGGCTCCAGCAGATATTCATCGTAGACGCCGAGGATCATGCGCTCGGGACGCGCGGGATTCGTCAAGGGGCCGAGAATGTTGAATACGGTGCGGATGCCCAGTTCCTTGCGGATGGCGCCGACGTATTTCATCGAAGTGTGATACTTCTGCGCGAACATGAAGCACAGGCCGATGCTCTTGAGAAGCTTTGTGCATGTTTCGGGCGCGAGGTCGATGTTGACGCCGAGGGCTTCGAGGCAGTCGGCGGCGCCGCTTTTCGATGACGCTGCGCGGTTGCCGTGCTTGGCGACGGCGATGCCGGCGGCGGCGATGATGAAGGAGGCCGTCGTCGATATGTTGATGCTGCCCGCATGATCGCCGCCCGTACCGACGATTTCAAGCACTTCGATGCCAGGATGTTCGACGGCGAGC
This sequence comes from Selenomonas sp. CM52, assembly GCF_000292955.1. Lineage (NCBI taxonomy): Bacteria > Bacillati > Bacillota > Negativicutes > Selenomonadales > Selenomonadaceae > Selenomonas > Selenomonas sp. CM52. The sequence goes on along the minus strand of NZ_ALNM01000024.1, from coordinate 10,303 downwards.
GCATGCTCGCGCATGGCGGCGGCAGAGCCGGCGATTTCTGCTGTCGTCTCAGCCTTGGCGCTCTTCGTCGAGAGTGCGGCGAGGTAGGCGGCGTTCTCAGTCGGACTCGTTTTGCCGCTCATGATTTCGTTCATTACGCAGTAAGCTTCTTCGTAGGTCAGATCGTGCTTGCTGACGATCTTTTGGATGGCTTCTTTTATCATGGCATAGCGCTCCTTTTCTGTTGGATATGTCCCTGCATTTTGGCACGGCAGGGTTGAATGTCATTTAGTATACTATGGCGGTAGGTTTTTTGCAACAAAGGGCGATGCGGAGGAAGGCGCTCTTTACAAAAAGATGTTTCCTTGCTACGATTACGATGAACAGAAAAGTGGCAGACAAGCGGATAGTAGGAAAATTTTAAAAATTCTAGGATAAATCCCCTATTGTGGAAGAAAGTGCTGCTTGTTACAATAAAGGAGAATACAATGATGTTTACAGGGAAGACAAAAAATCTTGCCGTCATCGGCTCGCCGATCGAGCATTCGCTTTCGCCGGCGATGCAGAATGCGGCGATTCGGGCGGCGGGACTGGATTATGCCTATGTCGCCTTGCTCGTCCTGCCCGAGAGGCTGGAAGACGGCGTGCGCGGCCTTCGTGCGCTGGGGTTTCGCGGCTTCAATGTGACGATTCCGCACAAGTCGGCGATCTTGCCTCTGCTGGATGAGGTGGATGAAGCGGCGCGTGCCATTGGGGCGGTCAATACGGTCGTGTGCGAGGCGGGACGTCTCAAGGGCTTCAACACCGATGTGGAGGGATTCCTCGGTGCGCTTACGGCACGCGACTTTTCCGTCGAGGGAAAGCGCGTCGTGCTCTTGGGAGCGGGCGGCGCAGCACGCGCGGCGCTCTACGGTTTGCTGCGCTCGGGCGCGGCTGAGGTCACGCTCGGCGTGCGAAATGCCCCGAAGGCGCGTCCCTTGGCTGAGGAGTTTGCGCAGTACGGCGAGGTCTGTGCTCTCGACTGGAACGAGACGGCGTTCGAGGAAGCCGTCAGAAAGGCGGATCTCGTCGTCAATACGACGCCGCTCGGCATGGCGCCGCAGACGCAGGCGATGCCGCCCGTCCCTTGGCAGGCAGTGCATGAACGGATGTTTTTCTACGACATCATCTATACGCCTGCGAGGACGCAGTTCCTGCAGCGTGCGGAGTCGCTGGGCTGCCCGACGCTGAACGGCGAGGCGATGCTCGTGGGGCAGGGGGCGGCGGCGTTTCGCCTGTGGACGGGACGAGAGGCGGATTTTTCCGTGATGACGCACGCCCTGCGCGAGGCACTGGAAGGAAAAGAGAAGCAAGCGGCGAAGAATGAAGCAGAGACGAAATGACAAAGCAGCGGAATAAAAGGCAGGAAATCAATAAAGCGAGAAGAAACAAGCTGTAATAAATTAACAAAGGCATAGAATTAACAAAGGCATAAAGAAAAGAAAGTCAGCACGAAAGCCGAAGCAAGATGTTCATGGATAGGGAAGCGCGGATCAATGAAGTCGCCCGAATGTGTGAAGACGGGTGACCGAATTTATCCGTGATTCCGCAGTCTTTTGGAGGCTCGAAGATGCAGAGGACAGAAGAGGATTCGTATCAGAGGCTGATCCATCGCCTCGTACAGAGCGTGCGCACAGGAAGTGCAAGCCGTGCTCTGCCGAGGCAGGGAGAGCCGGGACGCGTGCCCGTCGTGGAGTTTGTCGATCGCATGATCGCGGAGGCTCTGCGCCTGCGGGCGAGCGATATCCACATAGAGCCTTTCGAGGGCGCCGTCCGCATCCGTTACCGTGTTGATGGAAGTTTATTGGAAACGCATGCACCGATCCCCCGAGAGGTGCATGCGTTTTTGCTTGCGCGATTGAAAGTCATGGCACATCTTGAAAGCGTGGAGCGCCGCATGGCGCAGGACGGGCGCATATCGTACGTGCCGCCTGAGGGCGGTGAAGCCGTCGATCTTCGTCTGGCGACCTTGCCGCTCCTCGCGGGGGAGAAGGCGGTTCTTCGCATCTTGAACCGCTCGCACGCGCTTCTTTCCGTCGGGAATCTCGGATTTTCCGTGCACAATGAGACGCTTTTCCGCCGCTTGTGCCATCAGCCCGGCGGCATGGTTCTGATCACGGGACCGGTCAATTCGGGCAAGACGACGACGCTCTATGCGGCTCTCTCGGAGATCAATACGCCCGAACGCAACATCATGACGATCGAAGATCCGCCCGAGTACCGCATCGAGGGCGTCAATCAGATCCAGGTGAACAAGAAGACGGGCATGACGTATGCCGCAGGGCTTCGCGCCATGCTGCGCTCGGACATCGACGAGATCGTGCTCGGCGAGATCCGCGATGCGGAGACGGCGGAGATGGCGGTGCGTGCTGCGCTGACGGGTCATCTGCTCTTTTCGACGCTGCATACGAAGGACGCGCTCGGCGCGGTCTTCCGTCTGCTCGACATGGGCGTGCCCGCGTATCTTCTCGCGGCGGCTCTGACGGGCGTCGTCGCGCAGCGCCTCGTGCGCCGCTTGTGCCCGCACTGCCGCGAGCCGTCCGAGGAGGCGCTTCCCGCATGGGCCGAGGGGGTATCGTCGACCGGACGGCTGTGGCGAGCGGCAGGATGCGCGGCTTGCGGCGGCACGGGCTTTTCGGGGCGGCTCGCACTGCAGGAACTGCTCGTCGTCGACGCGGCTCTGCAGCAGGCGGTCGTGCATAGAGCGGGGCTTGAGGAGATGCGCGAGCTTGCCAGGCGGCAGGGCATGAGGACGCTGGCGGAGGACGGCATAGAAAAGGCGCTGCAAGGCCAGACGACCCTTTCGGAGGTGGTGCGCGTGCTCTACGGCGAGGCGGACGCAGCAGATTTTTCCGGAACTTTTTCGGGAGCGGCGAGAGGGGATTGCGGAGGGGTTGACGATGGCGGCGTCTAGGATGGCGGACATCTTCGCCGAAGGCTTTGCGCGAGGGGCGTCGGACGTGCATCTCGCGGCGGGGCAGCGCCCGTTTCTGCGGCTCGACGGCGAGATGACGCCGCTATCGGAGGATTCTTTGACGCAGACGGAGATGCAGGATTTTCTCGCGTCTATTCTGACCGAGGTGGAGCATGAGCGTCTGCGGCAGGAGAAGAGTCTGGATCTTTCCCTCGTGCTCGAAGAGAGGCACTGTCGTGCGCATGTGTACGGCATGGGCGGTTCTTGGGCGATTGCCGTGCGCCTCCTGCCGCGAGAGATTCCGGCGCTTTCGAGCCTCGGCGTGCCGCCCGTGCTTTTTTCGCTTCTTCGGGCGCGAGACGGGCTGATTCTCGTCGGCGGGCGCACGGGAGCGGGCAAGTCGACGACGCTTGCGGCATTTATCGAGGAGATGAATAAAAGCCGCGCCGCGCACATCATCACGCTGGAAGATCCCGTCGAGTACGCTTTCGTGCCGAAGTGCTGCTTCATCAGCCAGCGCACGCTCGGCAGGGATTTTCCGTCGTTCCCGGCGGGGCTTCGGGATGCTTTGAGAGAAGATCCTGACGTGATCCTTATCGGAGAGATGCGTGAGCGCGAAACGGTGCGCATCGCGCTGCAGGCGGCGGAGTCGGGATGTCTCGTTCTGGCGACGCTTCACACGAGGGATGCGGCGGAGGCGGTCCTTCGCATCGAGGGGATGTTCGCGGGCGAGGAGCAGCAGATGCGCCATCAGCTCGCGCTCGTGCTTCGCGCCATTTTCTCACAACGGCTTCTGCCGCAGGCGGGCGGCGGGCGCGTGCTGGCGGCGGAAGCGCTCGTCGCCGTGCCCGCCGTGCGAAACCTCATTCGCACGGGCAGGGTCGCGCAGCTCCGAGGCGCCATCCTCTCGGGCGGGGCGCAGGGCATGCAGACGATGGCGCAGTCCGTCGAGGGACTGCTTCGCACGGGCAAGATTACGCGCGAAGCGGCAGAGGCGGCGCTTGCCGACGGCGACGCCTTTGGCGAGGGGCGCTAGTACAGGGGGCTTACGCGAAGGGAGGCGGCGATTTGGCGTCCTTTTCTTATACGGCGCGGACGGAAGCGGGAGACTTGCGGCGAGGCGAGGTGGAAGCCGCCACGCGCACGGAGGCGGCGCGGCTCATCCAGGCGCACGGACTCTTCGCCGTGGCTCTGCGGCGAAAGTCTGCGCTGCATCTTGCCCGCCGCCGCGCGGCAGATCGGAAGTACGCGATGGTGTTCTGCCGCGAGTTGGCGCTGATGCTTGCGGCGGGACTTGCCGCGAACGAGAGCTTGCAGCTCCTCGCGGCGGATGCGCCGCAAAAGAGGCGGGCGATGCTTTCGGATATGGCGCGGCGCATGGCGCATGGCGCGACGCTCGCCGAGGCGATGGCGCAGCACGGCGAGGTGTTCCCGCCGACGATTTCCTCCCTCGTCCGCGCGGGGGAAGCGGGCGGCAGTTTGGAGCCTCTGTTGAAGCGTCTCGCCGACAAGGAGGAAAAGAGCTGGCGCGTGCGGGAGAAATTGCAGACGGCGCTCGTTTATCCTGCGCTGCTCGCATTGGCGGCGGCGTTCGCCGTGACATTCATCTTCCTCTTCGTGCTGCCGAACTTCGTCCACATGCTCGACGGTCTTGCCGTGGAGCTGCCCCTGCCGACGCGGCTCGTGCTCGGAATCGGCAGTCTCTTCGAGCGGCATGGCGGCGCAGTCCTTGCGGCTCTTTTCGTTTTTCCCATGGCGCTTCGGCTTCTCTATCGCGAGAGGCGGCTGCATTTTTTCGCTGACCGCCTTCTTTTGCGTCTGCCGCTTTTCGGCAGGCTGCGCCTCGACTTGGAGCTCATGACGCTCTTCGACACGCTCGCCGTCCTCATGGAGAGCGGCAGTGCGCTGCACGAGGCGCTGGCCGCTTCCGAAGGCGTCGTGCAGAACCGTTTCCTCGCCGCGCTCGTTTCGAGGGTGAGGCGCGAGGTCGAGCGCGGCGGCACGCTGGCCGCAGCCTTGGCGGGCAGCGTCGTGCCGCCGCTCGTCTGGGAGCTTGTGCGTGCGGGCGAGCATACGGGCGAGCTTGCGGCAATGCTCGAAAAGGCGGCGGATTTCTGCCGTTTTGCGGGCGAGATGCGCGCCGAGCGCATGGAGGCGATGTTGGAGCCTCTGCTCGTGCTCTTTCTGGGAGCGGTCGTCGGAACAGTTGTACTTGCAGTAGCTCTGCCATTGTTGGAGATGATTGGCTCTTACGGCTATTGAAAAGGATTGCATCGTATGACGGTTGAAGATTTTGAGATGGGAGGGATGTCGTATGTACGGATGTATGCTGCTCAAAAAGAAAATACGGCAGAAGGAGAGTGGGCGGCAAGGGGCGATGGCCGGCGCATTCGAGGCGCGGGACGAGAGCCGATGCAGGAGCGGACGAAAGAGGCGCCGCCCCTTAGGCGAGGAGGGCTTCACGCTCCTTGAAATGCTCCTCGTCATCTGCATCATCGGCGTGCTCGCCGCCGTCGCCGTGCCGAAGTTCTCGCAGTCGATGACGCTCGCGAACACGTCGAAGATTCAGGCCGACCTCAGCACGCTCAACACGGCGGTGGGGCTTTACCGCGCGGAAAAGGGCGTCGATCCGACGGAATTGAAGCAGCTGAAGGAGTATGTCGTCAATCTCGACGCGTTGAAGCCGCCGTCGGGAAGCTACTTTCTGCGCGATGGAAAACCGCCAGAGAAAGCCGGTGCGAGCTATGCGTTAACGAAAGGCTCGGACGGTGAGACGCAGGCGACATTGGACGAGCACCGTGTACAGGATTTCGGCAGGGCGGAAAAGAAAGAAGCGTCGGGCACTTGACGATGCACGGTTTTCAGCGCGTGAAGCCGCTGCCCTTTTGCGGCGAGGCGGCATTTGTCGGCGGGACGCTCTGTGCGGCGTTGTTTCTCTGGCGCATGGACGGTTTCGGCATGGTGTTCTTCCAGCGCTGGCTTTTCTTCGCATTTCTCTGGCGCATCTCCCTGCTCGACTGGCGGCACGGCCTCGTTTTTGACCGCCTCGTTTTGCCGTTCGGCGTCATCGGCATTGCGTTCTCGCTGTTTTCAGGCGCTCTGCCGCCGGAAAACTTCGTGTTCGCCGCTTTTCTCGCTGGCGGCTTCCTTTACCTCCTGCGCCTTGTTTCTCGCGGCGGCATGGGCGGCGGCGATGTGAAGCTCGGCTTCGCGCTGGGACTTTGGCTCGGCTTGGAGGGCGTCGCGCTCGCGCTCTTCCTCGCCTTTTTCAGCGGCGGACTCGCAGCCTCTTTCTTGCTGTTCTTCGGGCGCGAAAAGCGCGGGCGGCGCATCGCCTTCGCGCCGTTTCTCGCCTTGGGCGCGGTTCTTTCCCTGCTTTTTGCCGACGATCTTCTTGCCTTTTATGGAGGGCTTCTGTGATGAAGGAGGAAGGCTTCACCCTTTTGGAACTGCTCGTCGTCTGCCTCGTCCTCGCGCTCGTTGCGGTGCTTTCCGTGCCCGTCGTGCGCGTGACGGAGCGCATGCGCTTGGAGCGCGAGGCGGCGCTTCTGGCGAGCGATTTCCGCTATCTGCAGGAGGTTTCGCGCACGGAGCGCACGGCGGACGGCAAGGGCGAATGGAGGCTGCGCCCGAAACTCGTCGTGGAGGCGCATCGCTATTATTTCCTTCTGCCGTGGGCGGCGGGAGAGGTTCTGACGCATTCCTTTCCCGAAGACGTCTACGCCGTGCCGAGCGGTTCGGGTGCGCAACCTGCGGCGACGTATTCGTTTGATTCGTCGGGCGATCCGAGCGGGACGAGCGCCTTGGGGCACACGATCGAGCTGCAGTCGCCGCACTATTCGCTCGACGTCATCATCGATGAGGCGGGGCGCGTGCGCACGGAAAGCAGGCGATTGCCATGAAGCGGCTGGACGAGGGCGGCTTCCTCACCGCAGAGGTCGCCGTGCTCGCCTTCCTGCTGCTTTTTGCCGTGGCGTCTCTCGCGGCTTTGGAGCGCTCTGCCGCCCTCTTGGCGCACAGCGAGGCGGAAACGAGCGCGATGTTCTTGGCAGAAGGCGAGCTGGCAAGGATGGAGCATCAGGCAAGAACGCAGGGAAGCGGCGCGTCGTTGGGCGAGCGGCAGCCGCATGAAGCCGAGGCGAATGGCAGAAATTTCACTTTGACGCCGAAGTTTTCTGCGCCGGGGGCGAGTCCTTCCGTTTGCCAGGCGAGTGTGCGCGTGACATGGCTCGAAAAAGGGGAAGTGCAGGAACTTTCCCTTGAAAGGACGGTGCATCTCGGTGGCGGACGATAAGGGGCGAACCGTGCGGGAAAAATCGTGCGGGACGTGCCGGGAGAGCTGCGCTTCCTCCTTGAAGGAGGAGGGCGGCTACGTGCTGCTGGAGTTTTTGACGAGCTTTCCCGTTTACATCGTGCTGCTCGTCAGCCTTTTCGCGGTATGGCTGTTCTTTCTCAAGAGCTATGTCGTGCTCCTGGGCGACTGGGAACTGCAGCAGGAGATGCGCCTGACGCTTGAGCGCATCGCGCAGGATGCGTCGATGGCGACGCACATCGAGTGTAGCGGTCTGCATGCACTCCACGTCGAGCGGTATGTCAACGGGAAGAAATCGACGACGGACTATGTGCTGCGCGAGGGCAGGAAGGGACAGCCGCCGTACATCAGCAAGAAGGTATCGGGCGAAGACCACGGATACTATGCGCCGCAGCCCATGACGGGCGGCAGCAACATCTTCGGCAATCTGGCCGTCGTCGATTTTCAATGCAAGCCGGAGAAGGGGCTTTTGCACCTGAGTCTCACGGGGGAGAATCGGCGCACGAAGAAGCGCGTGACATTTTCGACCGACATCTGTCTGCCGCCGAAAGAGAAAGATAAGAAGGAGGCGCAAGGTGGCAAGACTTGATGAATGCGGCATGGCGTCCGCCTTCGCCCTCGCCGCCGTCCTGCTGCTGCTCGCGGGCACGGCGTCTCTGCTCGTGCTCTCCGGGCACAACCGTCTCGCCGCGCGGGAGGCCGTGCAGACGACGCGCCTTCTGGAAGCCGCGCGGAGCGGTGTGCGGCTGGGCGCGGTGCGCCTCGAAGCTGAGGCGGATTTGCGTCGTCCGTTGGAAACTGGGGCAGCAGAGGTTGAAGCGGCATCTGGATATTTTGAAAAAAATGACGCGTTCTATCGCGTGACGGCCAAGCGTTTGCCGACAGAAGATACGCCAGACGGCGCGGCATATTTGCTGACGGCGGCAAGCTGGCCGAGGGCGGGGAGCGAGCGGCAGGCGACAGTGGAGATTTCCGGCAAGCGTGCGTATGCGGCGGCGCTCTACTGCCTTGAGGGGACGCGGCTCGCATTCGTGCGCTGGGAGAGGTGAGGAGGCGATGCTTTGCGAAATGTGCTGAGAAAGATGCGTGCGCTGCTGCGCGAGCCGCAGCGCGGGGCAGTGGGCGTCTCTTTGACGGATGGCGGAATCTGTCTTGCCTGTCTTGCAGGACATGAAAGCAACGCATTGACGGAAGAATTTCAACGCAGGGAAGAGACGCTGCATCTTCCCTTGCCGCCGACAGAGGCGAAGGAGTCGCTTTGGCAGGCGGCGGCGGGCGTCATCCAGGTCGCCCTTGCCAAGCGCGGCTGGGAGAAGAGCCGCATCGCCGTCTGTTTGACGGAAGACGAGGTCTTTTCCTACAGCAGGGAGTTTCCTCCTTTGTCCGAGCGGGAGATGCGCGAGGCCGCGCGCTGGGACTTGCTCGCGAGTCTGCCGGATGCTCATGAGGAGGCGGCGTACTCGCTGGATTTTCGGCGCGTGGGCGAGAGGGAGGTCGTTCTGGCGGCCTTGCCGCGCGAAAAGGTGCGGGAAATTCATCGCGCTTTCTCGCATGCGGGACTCTGCCTTGCGTCCCTGTGCTTCTTGCCGACAGGGGCAGGGCGGCAAGTGCCGGGTACTTTTGCCGCAGATGGAATGAATTTGGCGGCGGACGATTTGCCGCAGGAAGAGGATGGGGCTGCTTTTCTGGCGGCGCAGGAACTTCTTTCGCGAGAGAAAAATCACTTGGAACTGCTGCCCGAGTCGATGCGTCCGGCGGATTGGGCATTCGGCAGGCTGGCCGCCTTGCTTGCGGGCATTTTCTTCTTCTGCATGGCGTCGATTTATGGCTGGAACGCTTGGCGCATCCATGAGCTGCAGGGAGAGGTGCAGAAAACCGCGCACGAGATGACGCTCCTTTCCACTGAGAGGGCACGCATGGAGCAAGAGGCGCAGGAGGATGGACGCGCCGCGCAAAAGGAACGCCAGCTCATTTCCTTGTCGAAAGGCGCTCTGCCGTGCCGCAGCCTCTTGGTACACTTCGGCACGCGCACGGTCGAAGGCGCTTGGATTCGCGGACTGCGCGTTGTCGACGGTCATGCGGTCGAGCTTGAGGGCGCGGCGACGAGTTACGACGCTCTGGCGGATTTCGTGCGCGTGTTGGAGGAGGACAAGGGCTTCTTCCGGGCGGCTCCCGTGCTGAAGAAGTCGGAGCGCAAGCAGGAAGCGGCGGGAGGCTCGCTCATTTATTTTTCGTTGGAATTGAAGATATGAAGAATCGCTGGATTTATCCGTAATTCTCTGAGAGGGGGGAAGAAATGCGGTCGAAGATGCTTCTCTCGGCAATCTTTGCGCTGGCGCTGCTTCTTTGCGTGGCATTCTTCCAACTGTGCTTTTTGCCGCAGCGTGCGGAAATCGCGAGACTGGAGGAGGAAGCGGCGAAGGAACAAGAAGCGCTCATCGCCGTGCAGAACTTCATGAACGCGCACGGCGACGGGGCGGAACGCGTAAAAGCGCGTGCCGCACGCAGCTCTGCGTTAGAAAAGCGCCTGCCCGCTCGCATGGGACAGGGCGATTTCCTCGCGCTCTTGGAGCGCGAAGCGCAGCATGAGAAGCTGACGCTCGCCGCCGTCGCGCCCGGGCAGATCGAAGAGGAGGGCGGCATTTCGCGCCTGCCGCTCGATGTGGAGTTGGACGGCGATTATTTTCATCTGCTCGCCTTCCTGAAGAATTTGGAAAAGAGCGAGCGCTTCGTCCGCATGGAGAGCACGGAGATCAAGAGCGAGGACGGCAGACTTCATGTGAAGATGCGGCTTTCGATTTTTGCCGAGAAGGAATGAACGTCTCCTCAGCAGATATTTTAGGGAAGCGCTGATAAAATGAGGTCGCCCAGATTTGCACAGATGCGCTGTATCTATAGCGGTCAACGTCAGCCAATCATGCGACGCGCTTCGCGCTTGCATTCTTGGGACGTTTTCGCATACGAGCCGTTGCCCAATCGCCTGCGTCCTTCGGACTTGGCTCTTGGACGGCTCAGCAAGGAGACAAACCGCAGGCGTAGCGGTGCTACGTCGAGGATTT
>NZ_ALNM01000023.1:0-62523 GCF_000292955.1 Selenomonas sp. CM52 | reverse complement strand
TATGCGAAAACGTCCCAAGAATGCAAGCGCGAAGCGCGCCGCATGATTGGCTGACGTTGACCGCTACCTCAACAAAGAAATCCAGTGGCGATAGCTGAGTGGTTCCACCTGTTCCCATCCCGAACACAGTCGTTAAGCACTCATACGTCGAAAGTACTTGGTTGGAGACGACCTGGGAGGATAGAAAGCTGCTGGTTCAATTCAAAAACGCCTGCTCATGCAGGCGTTTTTCTCTTATCTGAAATGAAGAGCGGAGAGCGTTGGAAGTCCTCGCCGCGTTTTGCGATTTGCGGAAGGCAAAGACGGCGCACTTCTGTGGCATGAATGTCAAGTGCGAGCATGTTTTCCAAAGTCGTTCGCTTTTCTGGCGGATATTTTAACGCGGCGTCTTTCAAAAAATGACTTGTCTTGCTTATGAGAGGAAGCGAACTTCTCTGCTTGATTTCATGCAGCAAGCTTTTTCCTGCACGATTGAATGCGAGTATACGAGCATAGAGAGGTCCATTCTCATCAAATTTATGAATATCCTGTCGACGAAGGTGCAGCATGATGTGGAATATGAGCCGTTGGATTCGACTTTGCGGATGACGACGACTGCGGCATTCATCGAGAAGTTCTTTCATGGTGAGGCAATGAGAAGCGGCGTGCAGCAGTCTGTTTTCAAACCCTTCATTTATACCATAGATTTCTTGTAAATTTTCCAGAGTATAATGTTCAAGCTGAGCAAGAAGCGGACGAAAAAGCAGATTGATTTCTGGTATAGCTTCTTCCGTATGCGCTTCGAATAAGGCTTCCATGCTGTTTGCAGGAAGAACTTTCGCCAGGAGGTTTCTTCGCGGTGCGGCGGTTTGGATTTCTCGGCGAATGGAACTTGCACTGGCATACGTGTCATGGAGTTCTTCATCATGATAAGCGGCGCCGATTCTTGCCACTGCAAAAGGTTCGATCGAAGCGGCGCAGCAATTCAAGGCGCGCAGGTATTCCAAGGCAAGGATGTTGTTCGGCTGCTTGAGGAAAGCTTCGTTTATACCGCTGCTTTGGGCAATGGCATGACTTAATGCAGCGGCATAGGAATGACCTTTTTGTACGTATGCATGGAGCAGTTCCTGCACATCGCTTCTCTTCGATGAATCCGCTGCGCATTGAAGCAAGGCGAGAGGGCTTTCTGCGCCGAAGGCAAGACCGTCAACGACACCCAAGCGCGAGAGCAGCGATACGCCTCCATGTGCGAAATTCTGTGCGCTGCGCACGGCAAAGGCCGCCGGCAGTTCGAGTACGAGATCGATGCCGCTCAAAACGGCGTGGCTGGCACGCTGCCATTTATCGAGAATCGCCGGGCAGCCGCGCTGTGTGAAACTGCCGCTCATCAATGCGACGATGCGGGCTTTGGGATATTTCGCGCGTATGGTTCCAATCTGGTAAATGTGCCCGTTATGAAAGGGATTGTATTCTGCGATGATGCCGATGACATTCATGGAATCAACTCCTTGTATGGATAGTTCTCTTAGTGTACCATAGAATTGCATGTTGCAGATGTTTTCAGGAGGCAATGGATGAAAAAAAAAGTAGCGGTAGCGATGAGCGGAGGCGTGGACAGTTCGCTTTGTGCAGCTCTTTTGCAGGAGCAAGGGTATGAGGTGCTCGGCATAACTATGCGGCTTTCCGATGATAGTCGTGAGATGAACGGTGTTTCCAGCGCGGCGACAGACGCAAGGCGCGTGGCGGATTTTCTTGGCATAGAGCATGTGGTGGCAGATTTTCGTACGCTTTTTTCCGATAAGGTCGTTGATTATTTTTTGACGGAATATTTGATGGCGCGCACGCCGAATCCTTGTGTGATTTGCAATCGCTTCTTGAAATTTGGGGAGCTTCTTTCGTTTGCGAGAGAAAAAGGTGCAGATTTTCTTGCCACGGGACATTATGTCCGTGTAGAGAAAGAAGCGGATGGATCCTTTGCCTTAAAAAAAGGAAGGGATGAAAAAAAAGATCAATCGTATGTCCTTTATCGTTTGTCTCGGGAAATATTATCGCATATTCGCTTTCCTCTTGGAAGCTATAGAAAGGAAGAAACGCGAGCCCTTGCCCAAAAACTTTCCCTGCCGGTAGCCAATAAGGCAGAGAGTCAGGAGATCTGCTTTGTACCGAAAGATGACTACAAAGCGTATTTGTCGCAGCACAGGCCAAACCGTTTTCACGCAGGAGATATTGTCGATATGCAGGGAAAAATTCTCGGGCAGCACAGAGGTCTTCCTTTTTATACGATTGGGCAACGAAAGGGGCTTGGCATAGCGGCGGCACATCCTCTCTATGTCATTGCTTTGGATGAGGCAAATAATCGCGTGATTGTCGGAAAAAATGAGGAACTTTATGCTTCGTCGCTTTTTGCAAGCGATGTGAATTGGCTGATGGAAGAACCGACACAAGAGATTTCGGTTCATGCCAAGATTCGTTACGGCAGTCGTGAGGTGCAGGCGAATGTTTTGCCTTTGAAGGATAGGGCGGTCAAGGTATCCTTTCTTGAACCACAGCGAGCTGTTACGCCGGGGCAATCCGTTGTTTTTTATTCCGGAGAGCGCCTTGTAGGCGGGGCAACGATTGAGTCGCGGACATGAACGCGGCATATTTCAAGGGTTTTTCTTGCGAAAACGCTATTCTTGTTGCATAATAAGGAAAAGGCCTTATCGCTTTGTAATCTTGGGAGGGTGAATCTATGGCGATGTTTTCCAAGTCGCAGAAGATGCGTTTCTTTCTTGCGATATTCTTGCTGCTTTTGGCAACATGCGGCTGCGGGGCATGGTATTTTTTCTATTATACGAAAACGCCGGAGTATGGGCTGGAAAAAATCAGAATGTCCTTTGAAAAGCATGATTGGCAAACATTCGAGAAATACGTTGATTTAGATGCTTTGCTGGGCAACTCTACGGAAACATTGATTCAGGCTATGATTGATACGGATCGTCCGATGTCCGGAGACGCCAAGGCGGCTATGAATGGTTTCGTGCAGATGTTCAAGGCGCCTTTGGCATTGACACTGCGTACGGAAGTGCAGTATTACGTTGAAAATGGCGAATGGAAAAACAGTGGGACGGCATCGGAGACGCAAGATCCGATGAGCCTTGATATGGTGCTTACGAGGATCGGACTCAAGACGATACAGTTCCGCAACATTGATTACGTCGCAACGGATCGGGAGACGGGAACGGCACGCGCCGGCGTACGCGTTTATCAGGCGGATATTGGTGAGGAATTCATTTTTGAAGTGAAGCTTGTGCAGGGCGGAGATGGCGTCTGGCGCGTGACGGAAATACAGAACCTTCATGATTTCGTTGCGATGATTGCCAAGGCGCACGATGCGATACTGGCAGATTATCTTGCTAAATCTCAGGCCATCATAGATGCTCACGGAAAATCAGTGCAGGAGATCGAGCAGGAATTCAGCAGCACTTTGCAGAAAGGCTCTCTTGGCAATGATGCAACGCGTCAGGCATTGAAGACCATCATGCTGGAGAAGGCCGCGGCAGACTGGACGCAGCGCAAAGCTGAGCTGTCTGACCTCACAGTGCCGCCCATGGCGGATACGCTACACCATCTCCGTCTGCGCAGCTGTGATATGCGCATTGCTTACATCCTTGGGTATGCAGCATGGCTGGACGACAAGAAGGCGGCGACCATCCGCGAGGCGCAGGCGAAACTGAAACAGGCAAAGACACTGGAAAACGAAGCAGCTGCGCTTGCACGCCACATGTCGGGACAATCGAATGCCGTTCCACAACCGCAGCAAAAACCAACAGGAAATGAAACATCGGAAAGCATGACGGAACTGCAATAGGAATCCATGGGAGAGCCGCCGTAATCGGCGGCTTTTTGCATGCTCTTTTGTCAACTGATTCTTACGAAAGGTTGACGAAAGAAGATGCTTTATCTATAATGAGTTTACTGAACTTTTGGAGGTGAATGGATGGAGAGTGTTTTGCATCTTGCACGCATGATGGCAGAACTGCATCTTGCCGAATATGAAGGTGCAAGAATTGCCAAGATTTCTTGGAGAAAAGAGCCGCGTCCAGAGGCGGAATATGGAGTACACTTTCAAAAACATGGAAACCGTTTTTTGAAAATGGCATGCTGTGAAACAAAGAAACCTTTGATGGGAGAAATCTCCGTGAGTCTCATACTTGGAAAAGAGGGCGTTGAAAAATCGCAAAGAGTACCCAAAAAGGAGAGGATGCTGAAAAATACTGGAACAACGTGGCGATGTTTTTCTTATGCAGAGGTTCTTTCTTTTGTTGCAGCGGCGGGTGATGAAAACAGCATACATCGTCAAGAGCCTGCCATTGTACCCGGGATGCTGATTTTACAGAAACTTTTAACAGAGCGGCCTATGACGCGGCAGGTGGAAATACGCTTTTTTCATCCACTCTACTGCGGGGAAGAACTCCATTTCTTGCCAGAGAAGGATGGATGTTTAGCGGTGGTGAAGGGAGAACGAAAATTCTTTTATCGTCTATGGAAGAGTGAATGCTCCGATGCAAGACATGGTTGAAGGTTGCATTTCCGACTACAGAGAACATTAAAAAGAAGTGAGGTTTGAAAAGTATGAAACAAGAAGATACGATGTCTGTGCAAAAGATAACAAAGATGGCACTTTGTGTGGCGCTTTGCTGTGTCGCCGCGTATATTTCCATCCCGTTGCCGTTTACTACGGCGATGATCACAGCTTTGACGCTTGCGATGAATCTTACAGCTTTTATCTTGAAACCGCGAGAAACGTTTGTGGTGCTTTGCGTCTACACTCTACTTGGGTGCATTGGTCTGCCCGTCTTTGTCGGCGGTACGTCAGGTTTGGGAAAACTTCTCGGCCCTACAGGGGGATTCATCATCGCTTTTGTTATTGCCTACCCGATTGTCAGTTGGCTCAAGGGGACGGGAAATTCGTTTAAGCGTTTCATGTCGGCAGCCGTTTTTGTTGGTATTCCCATCACATATATCGGGGGATTAACTTCCATGATGCTTTTGATGGATGTCAGTCTTTGGCAGGCTCTCGTTATGGCAGTTTTTCCATTCATTCCAGGAGATGTCTTGAAGGCTGCCTTGGCTGCATTTCTGGGTGTAAAACTCAACAAAATTTTCCGTCAGAGCGAATGATATGAAAAATGTTTACATATTCGGCGGTTTGCGAACTCCGCTTGCAAAGCATGGGGGACATTTCCGTAGTTTACGTCCGGAATGTTTCACAGCAGAACTTTTGAGCGCCTTGTTGAAACAATATAGCATCAACGAGGTGGATGCCATTTTTTGCGGTAATGCTGTAGGAACAGGGGGGAATCTGGCTCGCTTGACGGCGCTGTTGGCGGGCATAGATGAACGCGTGCCTGCTGTGACGATTGATATGCAATGTGCTTCAGCGGCGGCTTCGTTGGATTTTGCTTTTTCGCGACTTGCCAGTGGACAAGGACATCTTTATGTTGCGGGCGGCATGGAAAGTCGCTCCTTGCAGCCTGTGCGGCGTTATGCTGAGACAGATGAGCGCCATGCATTATTTCCGCATGGCGAATATATGGCAGCACAGTTTTCACCGAAAGAGCTTACCGAAAATGCCATGTTGCGAGGGGCGGAACGGACAGCAAAGGAAGAGAAAGTGAGCCGTACAGAGCTTGAAGAATGGGCTGTAAGAAGTCATGCTCGGGCCGCTGCTGCACGTCGTGAAAGCAGTCTGCAAGAACTTATCTTTCCTGTTGCAGGCTTGTCGAAAGATGATGGCATACGAGAAACGATGAGTTTCGACTTTCTCAAGCGATTGCCACCTCTCTTTGGCACGGGAGGGGTTACGACAGCTGGAACATCATGCAGAACGAACGACGGTGCGGCACTCGCGCTTCTTTGTTCTGAAGAATATCTGACAAAAATGGAAAAGAAACCAAAAGTTCGACTTTTGGCGATGGAAATGTCAGGTGGCGATCCGCTTTACAGTCCGCGTGGCGCCATGCAGGCTGCCGATCAACTTTTGGAGAGAATGCGACTTTCCTATGAGGATATGGCAGCGATTGAATTCAATGAGGCATTTGCTGTCATAGACGTTCTCTTTGCGCGGCGATACCCAAAGCTTGTTGAACGGTATAATACATTTGGTGGTGCGCTTGCTTATGGACATCCTTACGGTGCATCGGGAGCGGTGCTTCTCCTACACCTGATTGAGGCAGTAAAGAAACATGGCGGAGGTTATGGTCTTCTCTCCATTGCCGGTGCTGGAGGCGTCGGAGAAGCAATCCTGTTGGAGGTTTGTGAATGAATTATTATCTATTGCTCAAGGAGCGGTCGATTTCTTATGCAGAGAAGCCATTTCTTTACATTGGTGAAGAAATATACAGTTATCGTGCTTTTTTCACAAAAATTGAGAGAATGACACAACACCTTTCGCGCGTTATAAAAGATGACCTAAAGAGTGCCGATGTACTTGTTTCTGCTGAATCTTTTCTCAACCAGGCGCTGCTCTTCTTTGCTGTGCAGAAATTTAATGCTCGTCCGATCTTGCTGCACCATGGTCTCATCGAATCAGATATAGAACATATTGCAAAAACGAATGACTTGCAGGGAATTTTTATCTTAAATGCTGAAGGTCTATCATACAAACGTTTTCCTTATGAAGCTCGACAACATGAATATCCCGATTGCCTTGGGGTCTTGAGTTCAGGAACGACAGGCACACCAAAGGTCATGTATCGTACGTTTGAAAGTTGGGCGGGATTTTTCCCGGTGCAAAATGAAATCTTTGGATTGAAAGAAACGTCTTGCCTTTTCTTTCATGGCAGCCTGAGTTTTACTGGTAACCTCAATGCTTTTCTCGCCGCACTATTCATAGGTGCTTCTGTTTGTACGAGTGAATGCACGAACGTGAAATTATGGATTGCTTTAATGGAGAAACATACAGCAGACATCATCTATCTTGTTCCTGCAAAACTACGTCTTCTGGTAGAAGCTATTAAGGTTGCCATTTCGAGTGTGAGGTCTTTGTTTACGGGGTCTCAAATTATCTCTGCGTCGCTCTTACGCTTGTTGCAGAGAAAACTGCCAAATGCTTCCATCGTCCTATACTATGGAGCAAGTGAACTCAATTACATCACTTATGCGCACTGCAGAGACTGTACGCGTGATCCGAGGAATGTTGGAATACCATTTCCAGGAGTGGACATCTCTGTTGCGGACGGATTGATTTATGTAAATACGCCTTTTCATGTAAGTGGCATCACATTACCATTTACTTTGCACGACAAGGGATATATGAATGAGCAAGGCGAATTGATTTTCGAGGGACGCGAACAGGCATGGGTGAACAAAGGTGGTTTCAAAATCAGTCTGGAGCGTGTGGAATTGAAGATTAAGGCTGTTGCAGGCATTCGTGAGGCAGTTGTTCTTCCGGTGGAGGATGAGGTGCGAGGTGCAGACATTGTCGCATTTCTTGTGCCTTCTGATGGGATTGAAAAAAAGAAACTTCGTCGTATGGTGCGCAACGCACTTTTGCCTGTTGAGATGCCGAAAAAGATATATTTTCTTGCAGAAATTCCGCTCAACGATCGTGGTAAACTGGCAAAAGACCTATTGTTGAAGGAAATCAGAAAATAGCTAGGAATGGAGACGATCAACGCAATATTTCATGGAAATCCATTCACAAGTATGATAAAATGGATAAAATTAAGAAAGAGTATATTTGTACCATTAAGGAAGGATGGATAGATTCCGTGCTTCTTTAATGGAGTTAATCATTATGAAATTGCGAGGTTTTATTTTTGATGACATTTGATTCAAGTACAGAGACGGTGGCTGTTCTTTACGATATTGAGAATGCGCCTTTTGAGATGCTGGATTTTACTTTGGGGAAGGCACGGAAATTTTTTCCTTGCCGTATGATCGTTGTCTCCGATTGGGAAAAGCACCCCGAGCAGAAGCGGTGGAATCGCTTGATGTCTCGCAAGGGGCTTACTTTCCGCCAGATTGATCGAAAGGTCGATGGCAAGAATTCACTGGATTACGCATTGTTCGACATGGCGAAAATCCTGCGTGATGAGGGCGTGCGCCGCTTTCTTATCGTGACGACGGATTCCGATTTCGTAGCGATTGCTCAGATGCTGCGCGAAAGCGACACGCCGTGTCACATCATCGGCGTGGGAACAGAGCAGGCGAGTCAGTCTCTGCGTGATGCTTATGATGAGTTTTATTGCTATCCGCCTGTCAAGAAGAAGAAAGCGAAGGCGCAGGAGCAAGACGCGCCGGAAGAAAAGGACAAGCAGAAAGCAGGAGGCAAGGCGGACAAAAAACAGCAGAAGAAGCAAGCGAAGAAAAATCAAGAAGATGCGGCGAAGGAGTCTGACAAGCAGCTTTCTCTCGCAGGGAAGAATATTTTGCAAGTGCGCTTGCCCAAATCTCTTTTTGACAAGCTGCAGAAGAAAAAGCGTCATGAAGATGTTGATATGGAACAGCTTGTGACATATCTTTTGATGCGCGGTTTGAACGACTGAGGCGAGGTGGAGCGTGAAGAAGCAAGAAGAGAGTGTTCTGCTCTACCAATTTTCCGATGAGGCTGCGTTGGCTATTCAAGAGGTTTTGCGCAAGTTGAGAATCCAGGCGAGCGTTCTAGAACCAGGAGCATGGCATCAACGCATTGGCTTCTTATTTGCCTTGAAGGGCTTCAAGCCGGGGACTTCGGAGGAAGAAGCCTTTGATTTTCCTTATGAGACGGCAGTTTTTCATAATATCAAAGGCAAGCGGCTCGATCAGGTTCTTCGAGCTTTGAAAGATGCGGGCATTGCACATATAAAGTTCAAGGCGGTGACGACGCCGTTCAATCTGCATTGGACGCTTGCACGACTGTGCCGAACCATGCATAAAGAACATGCTTATATGATGGAAAGGGATAAGAATTCGGAATGAGGTACGACGATCTCGATCGGACGAGCGTTCTTGTGCGCAAGGAGAAAAATACGTCAGATGGCAGGAAGCTGGACGATACGCAGGAGCTGCCGCCTTTGTCCCAAGATGCTTCTCCTATTTTTTCGAGGCAGGGGACGGTGCGGGAGCTTCCGCCGCTCACATCAAAAATGGAGAATCAGAGGGTGGATGCTGCAGAGTCTGGAAATAGGCGGCAAAGCAGATTCCGCAAGGGGCTGATTTTTGCCGCTTGTTTTGCGGTGGCTCTTTTTTGTGGGTTTCTTTTGTCCGATATGTTTCGCAATCATGAACAAGCTCTTGAGGACGGCCGCAAGGAGGCGCAGCAGGTTGAAATGCGTCAGCAGGAACTTGCTGCACGCGAAGACTCTCTAAAGAAGCAAAGGGCGAGCATAGCGGAGCAGAAAAGAGCGCTGGAAGAAAAAGAGCTGGAACTTGAACGAAAGGCGCAGCGCGCTGCCGGGCGCACGGAACGCATCAAGCAGGAAAAGGACAAGGGAACGGTTGTCGGCGGCTGGGTGGACAAGGTCACGGGAAAGGAAAAGGAGCGCAAGGAAGCGAATGAGAAGAATGCCGCTGAAATTCAGCAGACAAATCTGGATATCGCTTCGGTACAACAATCCATCAAGGATGCTCAAGCTGTTCTTGATGAAGTGGACAAACAGCTTGACAATGTCAATGAAATGAAAGATCAGGCAGATCGCTTGAAAACGGTTGCACAAGATACGTATGAGAAAAATCAAGGGACGATCAGTCAGATCTTTCATTATGTGAACGAGGGCGCTGATATGCTGCGTCAGATTCTTCGCTGACGCGCTTTTCAAGATACAAAAGGAGGATGAACGTGAAGAAAATCATTGCCTTTCTCTTCTTGCCGCTTCTGTTCCTTACGGCCGGCTGCGGCGGCGGAAGCAAACAAGAGCTTGGTACGCTGAACATCGGTCTCATGCCTGATACGGATTCCGTTCCATTCATTATTGCACAGGAAAAAGGATATTTTGCAGAAGAGGGACTGAATGTGGAACTGCACTCGTTCAAGAGTGCTATGGACAGAGATTCTGCTTTGCAGAGCGGCAATCTTGATGGAGCTGTTTCCGATCTGCTCGCCGTTGCGTTTGCCAAGGATGGCGGCTTCGACGTCAAGGTTACTTCCATGACGGACGGCAGTTACAAACTTGTTGCAGCGCCTGGGGCGGAAAAGCTTTCTGTCAAGGAACTCGCTGGTAAGGAGGTCGCTGTTTCTCGCAATACGATCATCGAATATGTGACAGATCATATTCTTGAAAGCAACTCGATGTCCGGTGATGATATAGCGAAGGTCGTTATTCCGCAGATTCCGACGCGCTTGGAGCTTTTGCAGAGCAGTAAGCTGGCAGCGGCCACTCTGCCGGAGCCAATGGCAAGCGTTGCTGTTCACAACGGATGCCGATTCATCACTGGATCGGATGAACTCGGTATCAACCCTGGCGTCATATTGTTTACGGAAAAAAGCACGAAGGAAAAGCGGGCAGAAATCCAAGCGATGTACCGCGCTTACAACAAGGCTGTAGCTTATCTCAACAGCACGGAGCGTACCGAGTATATCGACCTCGTAGTAGAAAAGAGCGGATTTCCACCAGCGGCGAAAGAAGCTCTCGTTTTGCCCGTTTATCACACGGCAGCACTGCCCAAGGAGAATGACGTTACGGACTGCATTGCCTGGCTCAAGGGCAAGGAACTGATTAAGAATTCCTACGGGTACGCTGATCTCGTGCTCGATTTATTGCAGCCATGATCGATTTGCAGCACCTGTCCTACGGTTATCGTGTCGATAAAAAATGCATGCAAGTGTTGCACGATATCAATATGCATGTAGAAAAAGGGGAGATTTGCTCTGTCATAGGTCCTTCCGGGTGTGGGAAGTCGACGCTTCTAAAAATCATTGCCGGTCTTTTGCACGATTATGATGGGACTGCGATGATCGATGGAGTCCCTGTTGACCCGAAACGGCAGCGCGTCGGATTCATGCCTCAAAACTACGGACTCCTGCCTTGGAAAACCGTGCGTGAAAATGTCGAACTTGGCGGGAGGATACGTCATGAAGGGGTGCGGGAGAAAGAGACCGCTTCCATGATGCAGCGACTGGGCATCGATGCATTCAGTGAACGGTATCCAAAAGAACTGTCTGGTGGGCAGCAACAGCGCGTGGGCTTGGCACGCGCCTTTTTGCTTCGTCCCGATGTGCTTTTGATGGATGAACCGTTTTCGGCACTGGACGCTATCACGCGCGAAGAGATGCAGGAGGTTTTCCTATCCCTTTGGCACGAGCAGCATGTGACCACGGTTCTCGTTACGCATTATGTGGAGGAAGCGCTGTACCTTGGACAGAGAATCGTGATTCTTGCCGACGCTCCTGGGCGCATTGCCGAGGTGTTGGATAATCCTCTTTTTGGCTGTATCGACCAGCGAAATAAAGTAGAATTTTTTCGTATGAGCTGTTATTTGCGTGAGCAAATTAAGAAGAGGTGGCGTCGGGCATGAAGCGTACTGTTGTTTACATTGGCGCTGCCGCCATACTGTTTTTTGTCTGGTGGATTCTATCTTCTTTTCTTGCATTGCCGATTGTGCCAAATCCATGGAGTGTTGTTTCCTGTTTGCAGAGCATCTTTTTATCCTCAATTGCCATTCATGCAATTTACAGTTTGGGAAGAATTGCACTGGGTCTTGTCCTTGCTGTAGGAATTGGCTACCCCATAGGGATTTTTATGGGATATGCAGCGAGGGCTGATCGTATTTTTTCTCCTTTTGTCTATCTGATGTATCCCGTTCCGAAAATCGCCTTGCTGCCGATTCTCATGCTGCTTGCCGGCGTGGGGGAGATGTCCAAAGTCTTGATGCTCTTTCTTATCATCGTATTCCAAGTCATCATCGCCGTGCGCGATGCCGTGCGTGCGATTCCGCAAGAGGCGTATATGCCCCTTCTTTCCTTAGGGGCGTCATTTTTTTCCATTTTTCGCCATGTCCTTTGGCCGGCGTCTTTGCCCAAATTCATTACAGCTGTGCGCGTTGCCATGGCGACGGCGATTTCCGTATTGTTTTTTACGGAGACATTCGGTTCGCAATATGGTTTGGGATATTTTATCATGGACGCATGGCTTCGTGTCAATTATTTGGAGATGTATGCAGGAATCGTTGTGCTCAGTCTGCTCGGACTGCTGCTCTTCTCCATGCTTGATTTTATCGAGATGAGAGTTTGCCGATGGCAATATAAATAAGTCTTTCAGTCTTATTGCAGAGGGCGACAGTCCTGAAATTTGAAAAATTATCCATAAAGAGTGACAAGATGCGCTGCTTGTTGTATAATTTGATTAGAAAGAATTTACTTATGAAAGTTTAGCATCTTGAGGATGGGTGAGATATGCCGATCAGAAATACCATGGAAGAATTCGTTCAGCAGAATATCGATGCTGTTTTGCGTATGTATCCCGATTGCTGCTCCTGCGAAAAATGCAAGGAAGACATCATGGCGCTTGCCCTCAATCATCTTCCGCCCAAGTACGTATCTACGCATAAAGGGGATTTGTTTGCAAGAATCGCGACGATGGATCCGGTGGACAAGGCGTTTATCATTCAAGAGATTGCCAAGGCGATACAGATTGTACACAAGATGCCGCGTCACTGAATGCGTATGAATTTATGGCACAAAGAAAGCGATGTCGTTTGAAACGGCATCGCTTTTTTATTCAGTGCGCTCTTGTCACAGTGTTTTCTTCTGTTTCGTTTGTTTTGGGTCGTCTTCGATGCGTGACTAGAATTTTGTCAATGCGCGCGCGATCCATGTCGACAATTTCAAACGTAAAATCATTCCACTGACAAACTTCTGTTTCTTTGGGAATGTAGCCAAAGTAAGAGGTCAGGAAACCTCCCATCGTTTGGAAATGCGCTTTATCCTCATCGGGCAGAGGCACGTCAATATCAAATTTCTCTTTGAAGTCGTCGATTGAGAACAGTCCATCCATATACCAAGCATCCTTGCCGCGTGGAATCATCTGCGGTGCGTCGATTTCGTCGGCGTCGAAGGATGTTCCGATGATTTCGTTCATGATGTCCGTCAAGGTAAGAAAACCGATAACGCCGCCGTATTCATCCAGCACGACGGCCGCATGCACACCCGTTTCACGGAATTTTTCCAGCACGCGGAACGTTTCCATGGAACGTGGAACGAAGAGCGGTTGGCGGATGAAAGGGGATAATTCAATCGGCCGCTTCTCCAGACAGGCATCGAGAAGATCCTTGGCATGGAGTATGCCACAGAAATCGTCAAGACTATCACGTCCCACCGGAATGATGGTTTCGGGATTTTCTTTGATGAGCCGCAAATTGTGCTCTATGGAATCTTCGAGATCGATCCAGAACATCTGCGTGCGCGGCGTCATCAAGGCGTAGGCCGTTTGATCGCTCATATGGAAGATATTGTCAACCATTGTCTGCTCTGCTTTTTCAAATGTTCCCTCTTCGGTACCTTGTTCGATCAAATCTTTGACTTCATCCTCCGTAACTGTGTCGGTTACATGAGGATTGATGCCAACTAAGAGAAGCAGGAAATTTGCTGAATTGGAAAGGAACGATACTGCAGGGCGCGTGATGTACTCAAGGACATGCAGCCAGCGGTGAAAACGCTGCAAATACTTTTCTGGATTTTGCCAAGCGATTTTCTTGGGAAGAAACTCTCCCATGAGAAGCGTAAAATAAGATATGGCAATCGTGCTCAAGACGAATGCGATCGTATGCGCGTAGGGAAGGAAATGGAGAACTTCCTCCAAGAGGGGGGCAATCGCACTGCCGATGACAATGCCGAGCAGTATGCTTGTGAGCGTGATGCCGATTTGCACGACGGAGAGGACGTTCTCAGGCATTTCCAAAATCGTTAAAGCGGCAACCGCATTTTTATCACCGTCATCGGCGAGCTTTTCCAGACGACTCTTGTGGCTTTCTGTGATGGCGGTTTCCGCCAAGGCAAAAAAACTGCTTGCCGATACGAGAAAAACGGTCAGAAGGATAAGCAGCGGCAAATCTGGACTATCCAAGAGGGGACACCATCCTTTGTTGAATATAAAAGTGATACGCCTATTATACCATATTGCGGCAAATCTTATCCATGCTTCCGCAAAGATTAAGGCTTGACAATCTCTCGAGCAGGAATAATCGAATGAACACCGAAATAAATAAAATGGATTTTATATTATTATTTGAAGGGGCGAAAATGAACGATGAGATTTTCTCGATTGAATTTCATCCTTGCAGTATCCTTGCTTGTTATATTCACGTTGCTGGCGAGTGGCATTTTCGCGTATCATACTTCCTGCCGCGGACGCATCCTCTATGGAGTGCAGAGTGAGGGGCGCTCCTTGTTTGGCTTGACGCAGAAGGAGGCGGAGCAGTATTTTACGCAGTTGGGGAAGAAGAAGCTTGCCAGTCAGACGGTTTCTTTAAGAAGCAACGGCGCTGTGTGGAAAATACAACCGCAGGAAGTGAACCTGCAACCTGCTGCGGCTGCTGCTGCAGAGGAGGCCTATAATTCCGGGCGTGAGGGGACGTTTGTATTACAGGCAGTGACGCAGATCAAGAATGCTATTTATGGATGTAATATTCCTTTTACGGCAAGTTATGACGAATCGCTCCTGCAGGCGAAATTGGAAGGGATAGCGGAAAAACTCCTCGTTCAACCGGTCAATGCAGCATGTGAAATCAGCACCAACGGAGCGATTCACCACATTCCGGGAAAATCGGGGAAGAAACTCGACATAGCCGCCTCATTGAAGGCGTTGGATAAACCGCTGAAAGAAATGCAGGCGGCAAACATCGAGCTGCCTTTGGAGGAAAATCCCCCGTTTGTCCGTACGGAGGATGTCGCCAACGTCAATGCCGTGCTTGGAACTTATACGACGTATTATCGTCACGGTGCGCGTGGGGACAATATTGCCATAGCGACGCAGCAGCTCAACGGCGTCCTGATTCGCAGCGGAGCAAACTTCTCTTTCAACAACATCGTGGGAACGCGTACCGCAAATGCCGGCTATAAAAATGCTGCGGTTTTGATAAACGGAAAGTCCGTTCCGGGCATTGGCGGCGGCGTCTGCCAGGTCAGTTCGACGCTTTACAATGCGATTCTCTTGGCAGGTCTCAATCCGACAGAGAGGTTTTCGCATTTCATTCCGTCTTCGTATTGTCCTCCGGGGCTTGACGCGACGGTGGCGGATGATTTGATTGATTTTCAATTCATGAATCCTCTGCCGCATAATGTTTATATTTTAGCAAGTGCAGATGGCAAAAAAATTACGGTGCAAGTGCTTGGTACGCAGGCAGATCTTCAAGGGAAGCACATCTCTATTGAAACGGTCGGCTCAAGCAGGCGACCTTCGGTATATCGCATTTACAGTGCTAACGGGCAGGTCGTCGAGAGGGAATACCTGCATACGGATTCTTATTCGTAGATTGCTGCAAGGGAATACCGATGACAGTGAGACCAACAGAATCCTTCTTTCACTATCGCAATGAGGAAATATGCTTATGGAAAAGAAAAAAATCATTGTCGGAGCCACTGGAGCGAGCGGCTTGCCGCTCTTGATTGAATGCCTAAAATTCATTCGCAAGGAGGAGGGTTTTTCTTCTGTCTTGCTGATGACTCGTGGGGCAGAGCTCACGCTTCAGCATGAAACAAAAATGAAAGTGTCCGATGTTGCTGAACTTGCGGATGAAACTTTTGAGATTGACGAAATCGGTGCGGGGCCTGCCAGCGGTTCTTACCTTACGGCAGGTATGCTCATCGTGCCTTGTTCAATGAAAACGCTCGCCGGCATACATGGCGGATACGCCGACAATCTCCTTCTGCGAGCGGCGGATGTGATGCTCAAGGAAAAGAGGACGCTTGTCCTCGCGGTTCGCGAGTCGCCATTGAGTCCGATTCATTTGCGCAATATGCATGAGTTGTCGCTTTTGCCGACGGTTCATATCGTGCCGCCTATGATGGTGTTTTACAATCAACCTAAAACCATAGAAGACATGGTGCAGCAAGCAGCGGCAAGACTGCTTGCCCCTTTCGGGCTTATGGCAAAGGCATATCGTCCGTGGCAGGGACTTTGAGAGATGATGCAGAGGAGTGAAGCGAAGTGAAATTGACATTTCTAGGGGCTGCTCATACAGTTACTGGCTCTTGCTATTTGCTGGAGAGCGAGGAGCGGAAAGTTTTGGTGGACTGCGGCATGTTTCAAGGCGGTCGCCGCATACGCGAGTTGAATTACAAGGAGTTTTGCTTCAATCCTGCTGAACTCGACTGCGTGATTTTGACACATGCACATATCGACCATTGCGGTCTTGTGCCGAAACTCTATAAAGAGGGTTTCAAGGGGGCTGTATATGCGACGAAAGTGACCTGCGAGTTGGCGCATATCATGCTGCCGGATTCCGCCCATATACAGGAGCACGATTCGGAGGTTCTGAACCGCAAGATTCAGCGCAGCGGCGATACGCTGATTCAGCCGCTCTATGCGATGGAAGATGCAGAAGCGTCGCTGAAGCATTTTGTGCCGAAGTCTTACAACGAATTGTTTCGCGTAGAAAACAACATCGAAGTGCGCTTTCGTGATGCCGGTCATATCATTGGCTCTGCCATCGTGGAAATGTACGTGGAAGAGAACGGGAAGAAGACGAAGCTCGTGTTTTCCGGCGATTTAGGTCAGCCCGATCAGCCCATCATCAAAGACCCTACGATCATCGAAGGGGCGGATTATCTGCTGCTTGAGTCGACATACGGTGATCGCCTGCATCAATTCTACGATAAGGAAGCAGCCCTCCTGGAAGCCGTGCAGGACACGATGGAGCGCGGCGGCAATCTCATCATCCCAGCTTTTGCTGTCGGACGCACGCAGACCTTGCTCTATTATTTTTATAAGCTTTGGAAGGAAGGGCGCATGGAGGATGTTCCCATCATATTGGACAGCCCCATGGCGATTGCTGCTACGCGCGTGTTCATGGAAAACATGCAGGAGTTTGACGAGACGACGGTAGAGCTGTTGGCGAAGCACGGCGGCGGCTTGCCGCAAATGCCGCATCTGCGCATCTGCGAGACTGCAGAAGAATCGCGGGCTTTGAATTCGCAGGCGAGCTCCGCCGTCATCATTTCGGCGAGCGGCATGGCAGATGCCGGGCGCATTCTCCATCATCTCAAACACAACCTTTGGCGACCGGAGTCGACGATTCTCTTTGTCGGATACCAAGCGGAAGGCAGTTTGGGCAGACGCCTCATCGACGGCGTGAAGCGAGTCAAGGTCATGGGCGAGGAAATCGCAGTCAAAGCCAATATTCAAATGTTGGAAGGGTTCTCCGCTCATGCAGATATGAACCAGATTCTTGATTGGCTCGCGCCCATACAGGAGCCGAATCCCGCGCGCGTATTCGTCGTTCATGGTGAGCCGTCCGCTTCGGAGTCGCTTGCCGAGCAAATCGAGAAGCGATTCAAGCTCAAGACATATATTCCGTTCTTTGGTGATTCCATCGTCATGACGGGGCGTGAACATGAGATTCATGAGTCTCATCTGCCAGAAGTTTCCGTCGAAAAGGAAATGGAGGACTTCCTGCGCACGGTTGATTCCACTTATCGCCAGCAGAGACGTCGCCTGCTGCAGTACGTTGTGCGCAATCCGCAGCAGATGGAGGTTGTCGTCCGCACGGTGCAGAAGGGCTGGAACTATATGAAGAAGCTTTTTGCGACGTTCAATCTCTGAGGGGTTTTCGTTGACAGCGCAGAGGACATGTGATAAGATTCAAGTCGAATAAAGTGTATAGAAATGTCCTTTGAAATTGGTCCTGTGAGGCTGATAAAGGAAGCCATAAGGGTGCGGCGGCATGAACCGCATCGTTGCCATGCAAAAAAGCTTTCTTATGCCTTGCATAAGAAAGCTTTTTGTCTTACAAGCACTTAGGGAGTGATTCGCTTGAGCAAGAATCCTGTTTCATTACGCGGCAAGAACATTTTAGGACTGGAAGATTTCTCACCGGAGGAAATCCAGCTTGTCCTTGATTCTGCCAAAGGCATGAAGAATGTGATCCACAGGGATATCAAGAAACTTCCCACATTGCGAGGAAAGTCAATCGTCACATTGTTCTATGAGCCGAGCACGAGGACGCGCTCCTCTTTCGAGTTGGCGGGCAAGTATCTCGGCGCTGATGTCGTCAATATCACAGCGGGGACGAGCAGCATCGTCAAGGGGGAGAGTCTGCGCGATACGCTGCTGACGGTTGAAGCCATGGGAGTTGACGCCATCGTCATGCGCCACAAGGCTGAAGGTGCGGCGGCCTATGCGACACAGGTTGTGTCGCCCGTGATCATCAATGCGGGCGATGGAGCGCATGCACATCCGTCACAGGGCTTGTTGGATTTGTTCACCATCTTGCAGTACAAGAATACCTTGCGAGGGCTGAAGGTCGCCATCATCGGCGATATTTCGCACAGCCGCGTGGCGCGCTCCGATCTATGGGGCATGCGCAAAATGGGGATGGAGGTTCATCTGGCCGGACCGAAGACACTGCTGCCGCGTTTTCTCAAAGAAGAACCGGGAATCTTTGTGCATGAGTGTATAGAAGACGCCATCCGCGATGCGGATGTCATCAATGTGCTGCGCATTCAGCTTGAAAGGCAGAAAGCAGGTCTTTTTCCTTCCATGCGCGAGTACGCACGCATCTTCGGTTTGAATGAGGAAAGGCTGAAGCTTGCTAAGGAGGATGTGCTTGTACTTCATCCGGGTCCGATGAACAAGGGACTGGAAATATCACCGCGTGTAGCTTACAGCAGCCATTCCGCCATACAGGAGCAGGTGCAGAACGGCGTGGCAGTTCGCATGGCGCTCCTGGCTCTGGCATTGATGGGAGGAAAGCAGAATGAAGCAGATCTTTAAGGGCGGTCGCGTCGTAGATCCGAAGAATGGCGTAGATGAAAAACTGGATATTCTCGTCGAGGACGGCATTGTTCAAAAGGTTGACAAGAATGTGGTGGATGAAGAGGCCGAAATCGTCGATGTCAGCGGCAAGGTTCTCGTTCCCGGCCTCATTGATATGCACACGCATCTGCGTGAGCCTGGGCAGGAAGCGAAAGAGGATTTCCTGTCCGGCTCGAAGGCGGCGGCTGCAGGAGGCTTCACGACGGTCGCCACTATGCCGAATACAAGCCCTGTCGTAGACACCGCCGCCTTGGTGCGCAGTCTGCAGACGCGGGCGAAAGAGGTCGGCCTCGTTCACATCGAAATCATCGGTGCACTGACAAAGGGACAGAAGGGCGAAGAGCTTGCAGAAGTGGGCGATATGAGTCTCGCTGGAGCTGTGGCGTTTTCCGATGACGGACACTATGTGAAATCTGCCAAGGTCATGATGAATGGTATGGATTATCTGAAAAAGTTTGATAAGATCATCATCGATCATGATGAAGAACTCTCGCTCATCGAAGAAGGTGTCATGAACGAAGGGCATCGCAGCGCGATGCTCGGCATGAAGGGGCGTCCGACCGTGGCGGAAGATATCGCTGTGGCGCGCGATATCTTGCTTGCAGAATATGTCGATTCGCCCGTCCATGTTGCGCACATCAGTTCGGCACGTTCTGCCGAGCTTGTGCGCGAAGGGAAGCGGCGCGGCGTCAAGGTCACGGCGGAAGTTACGCCGCATCACCTCATCCTGACGGATGCCTGTGTCAATCCGCTGGATTCTTCCACCAAGGTCAATCCGCCGCTGCGTGGGCAGAAGGATGTCGACGCCATGCTTGAGGCGCTTCAGGACGGCACGATCGACATCATCGTTTCCGATCACTCGCCGCATGCCGAGGAGGAAAAAGATCGGGAATACATGTATGCGCCGAGCGGTTTTCCAGGTCTTGAAACGACGTTGGGGCTTTTGCTGACAGAGCTTTACCACAAGGGGAAAATGGATTTGTCTACGCTCATTGCCAAGATGACTTCAGCGCCTGCTGCATTGTTTCGCTTGAACGCAGGCAGTTTGGAAGCGGGAATGCCGGCGGACATCACGGTCATCGATCTTGAAAAAGAGTGGGTGGTGGATGCCGACAAGTTCTATACGCGCGGCACGCACTCGCCTTATGTTGGGCATCGCCTGAAAGGCAGAGCGGTGATGACGGTGGTCGATGGCCGCATTGTGATGCGCGATGGAAATGTCCTCGCCTCAAAAAAGGAGAATGTCGGATGAAGGGGAATTTGATTTTAGAGGACGGCAGCGCCTTTTCCGGTGAATTGCTGGATGAAGCGAAAGCATTCGGCGAAGTCGTATTCAATACGGGCATGACGGGCTATCAAGAGGTTCTGACCGACCCGTCGTATTGCAGCCAGATTGTGACCTTGACGTATCCGCTGATCGGCAATTATGGCGTGGCGAAAAGCTTCATGGAATCGCGCAAATCCTTTGTCAACGGTTTCATTATAGCGGAGCTTTGTGATGTCGGCAGCAACTGGCAGTCGGAAGGAGCGCTGGCGGACTTCCTGCGCGAGCAGGGCGTGCCCTGCCTGCATGGCGTCGATACGCGCGCTGTGACGCGCCACATTCGCTCTGCCGGTGCGATGAAGGGCGTCATCGTGCCGGAAAACACAACGCAAAAGGAAATCAACAGGATGCTTTCCCGAGAAATTCAAAAGGACGTTGTGGCAACGGTGACGACAAAAGAAACGTATGTCATGGCCGCGGACAGTGCGGATGCGCTGCGGGTCGTCGTCATGGATTTCGGCATAAAGCAGAACATCCTGCGCTCCCTGCATGAATTTGGCTTCCATCTCACCGTTGTGCCGGCACAAACATCGGCGGAAGAAATACTTGCCATGAATCCAGATGGCGTATTTCTGTCCAACGGTCCCGGCGATCCCAAGGATGTGCCGGACATCATCGCAGAAGTCAAAAAGCTCATCGGCAAAAAGCCCATCTTCGGCATTTGCCTCGGGCATCAGCTCTTTGCGCTCGCCATGGGAGCCGATACATATAAATTGAAATTCGGTCATCGCGGCTCGAATCAACCCGTCAAAAACTTGGCGATGAACCGCGTGCACATCTCATCGCAGAATCATGGCTTTGCCGTCGATGAATCGTCTCTGCAGGGACTGCCGCTGGAGGTCACGCATCGCGCCGTAAACGATGGGACGGTGGAGGGACTGCGCCATACAGAGCTTCCCGTATTCACGGTGCAGTATCATCCCGAGGCGTCGCCAGGGCCGACGGACAACCGCTACTTGTTTGAGCAGTTTCGCGCACTTCTCAAGGAGGAAAAGTAACCATGCCAAAAAAAGATTATTTGAAAAAGGTCATGGTCATAGGGTCTGGTCCGATCATCATAGGACAGGCGGCAGAGTTTGATTATGCCGGCTCACAGGCATGCCGCTCCTTGAAAGAAGAAGGCCTTGAAGTCGTTCTCGTCAACAGCAACCCGGCAACGATCATGACGGATACGCATATTGCCGATCGCGTTTATATCGAGCCTTTGACGGTGGAGTTCCTTGAGGAAATCATCGCCAAAGAATTGCCCGACGGACTTCTTGCTACCCTTGGCGGGCAAGCCGGTCTGAATCTTGCCGTCAAACTCTCCGAAAAAGGCGTGCTGGAAAAATATCATGTCGAACTCTTGGGAACAAGCCTTGAGGCGATCAAGAAGGCGGAAGACCGCGAGCTTTTCAAGGAAACGATGCAGAAACTCAAAGAGCCGATTCCGGAGAGCACGATTGTCGAGGATGTGGAATCGGCTGTCGGGTTTGCCAACGAGATCGGCTATCCGCTGATCGTGCGCCCTGCCTACACGATGGGCGGCACGGGCGGCGGCATTGCCGAAAACGAAGAAGAACTTGTCGAAACGGTCATCAAGGGACTTAAGTACAGCATGATCGGCCAGGTGCTCATCGAGCGCAGCGTTGCTGGTTGGAAAGAAATTGAGTATGAAGTCATGCGTGACGGCAATGACAATTGCATCACGGTCTGCAACATGGAGAACTTCGATCCCGTCGGTGTTCATACGGGAGACAGCATTGTCGTTGCGCCGACGCAGACGCTTTCCGATCATGACTATCAAATGCTGCGCAGTGCGTCGCTCCGCATCATCCGTGAGCTGAATATCGAAGGCGGCTGCAACGCGCAGTATGCACTCGATCCGAACAGTGATCGCTACTATGTCATCGAGGTCAATCCGCGCGTCAGCCGTTCCTCGGCGTTGGCGTCGAAGGCGACGGGATACCCCATTGCGAAAGTTTCCGCCAAAATTGCCATCG
Organism: Selenomonas sp. CM52; assembly: GCF_000292955.1. NCBI lineage: Bacteria > Bacillati > Bacillota > Negativicutes > Selenomonadales > Selenomonadaceae > Selenomonas > Selenomonas sp. CM52. The sequence continues at coordinate 40,306 of NZ_ALNM01000023.1, read as the reverse complement.
GCTATTCACTCGATGAAATCACGAACGCCGTGACGCAGAAGACAAAGGCGTGCTTTGAGCCGTCCATTGATTATTGTGTAGTGAAGTTTCCGCGCTGGCCGTTCGACAAATTCATTTTCGCCGATCACACCCTCGGCACGCAGATGAAGGCGACGGGCGAAGTCATGTCCATCGACCGCAATTTTGAGGGCGCTATCCTGAAAGCGGCACGCTCGCTGGAAATTGGCGTAAAGCGTCTGCACCTGCCTGAGATGGACGATTGGAGCGACGCGAAGCTCAGAAAATCGTTGTCAAAAATCAATGATGAACGCATTTTCGCAATCGCCGAAGCATTCCGCAGAGGCATAGCTGATGTAGACGAAATCTATGATATCACAAAAATCGACCGGTGGTTTCTGCGCAAGATCAAGCGCATCGCTGACGTCGAGATACGGCTCATGCAAGAGGAGATTACCCCAAAACATCTCATAGAAGCAAAAAAAATCGGACTTTCCGACGCGTCCATTGCGGAACTTTCAGGCAAGACGATGAATGAAATCCGCACGATGCGCAAGGCGATGAAACTTCTGCCTTGCTACAAGATGGTCGATACATGTGCGGCAGAGTTCGAAGCAATGACGCCGTATTATTACTCGACATTCAATGCGCAGGAAGATGAAGTGCAGACGGAAACGACGAAGAGGAAGATCATCGTCCTCGGCTCAGGCCCCATCCGCATCGGACAGGGCGTCGAATTCGACTACTGCTCTGTGCATTCTGTATGGGCGCTGCGAGAGATGGGCTATGAAGCCATCATCATCAACAACAATCCGGAGACGGTAAGCACGGACTTTGACATCTCCGATCGCCTGTACTTTGAACCGTTGACGACGGAAGACGTCTTGAACATCGTCGACAAGGAGCAGCCGGAAGGCGTCATCGTGCAGTTCGGCGGGCAGACGGCCATCAATCTCGCTGCATCGCTCCAAAAGGCGGGCGTGCATATCTTTGGAACTTCCGTGGACGACATCGATCATGCGGAGGATCGAGAGCGCTTCGAAGAAGTGCTGCGCCAGACGAACATTCCTTGCCCCAAGGGAATCAGCGTCACCGATGTGGAATCTGCTGTCGAAGGCGCCGCTGCCATCGGCTATCCCGTCATGGTGCGACCGTCCTATGTCCTCGGCGGCAGGGCGATGGAGATCGTCTACAAGGAAGAGGAGCTGCGCGACTACTTGAACCGCGCGGTCAAGGTCACGCCCGATCATCCCGTTCTCGTTGATCGCTATATGCAGGGAACGGAAGTCGAAGTTGACGGTATATGCGACGGTGTGACGGTTGTCATCCCAGGCATCATGGAGCATATCGAGCGCGCCGGCGTCCATTCGGGTGACAGCATCGCCGTCTATCCACCGCAGACGCTTCCCGCACGTGTTCTTTACACCATCATCGACTATACGAAGAGACTGGCATTGAACCTCCATGTCAAGGGGCTGCTCAACATCCAATACGTCGTGGTCAACGATGAGGTCTATGTCATCGAGGTCAATCCGCGTTCGAGCCGCACCGTTCCTTTTTTGAGCAAGGTCACGGATGTGAAGATGGTCAATTTGGCGACGCGTGCAGCCATGGGGCACTCTTTGGAGAAGATGGGCTACTTCTCCGGTCTTGTGCCGCCCAAACCGTACGTTGCCGTCAAAGCTCCCGTATTTTCCTTTGCCAAAATGCAGGATGTCGATATTTCCCTCGGACCGGAGATGAAATCTACGGGCGAGGTCATGGGAATCGACTATCACTACGCACGAGCGCTCTACAAGGCGATTACGGGCGCAGGCATGAACATGCCGAAGAACGGCCGCATCCTTTTCACTGTTGCAGATAAGGACAAAGAGGAGTTGAAGCAACTGGCGAAGGCTTTCTCCGAGCTGGGCTTCCAGATTGCTGCGACAGAAGGAACGGCGCGTGCCATACAATCCGTCGGAATAGACTCAGATGTGGTGGGAAAAGTGCATGAGCGCAGTACGGACATCATCCAGATGATCAAGACCGGTCAGATTCAAATGGTTGTCAATACGCTTACGCAAGGCAAGGGTTCTGCGCGTGACGGCTTCAAGATTCGCCGTGCGACGGTGGAACACGGCATCGTCTGCCTGACCTCGTTGGATACGGCGTGGGAAGTGCTTCGCGTGCTCTCCTTCATGCAGCAGCGTCGTCTTGTCTATGCTTTGGCATTGCAGGATTATGTCGGCGGCGGCGACGACCTCGCGTGAGTCGTCTTGTCGGCAGCAAAGTTTTATAGTACAATGGGAGAAAGTGGGAGGGATAGGAAATGACAGATGAACGATTGATTGTAGCTTTGGATGTTCATTCCATGGATGAGGTTCATAACCTTGTCGAAACTCTGGGCGACAGTGTGGGATTCTACAAGGTTGGCATGGAGCTTTTTTACAGCATGGGCGACGAGGTGATCGCGTACCTTAAGGACAAGGGCAAGAAGGTGTTCCTCGATCTCAAGCTCCATGATATTCCCAATACGGTTGCTAATGCTCTGCGCGTCTTGACGCATCTGGGCGTCGATATGATCAACGTCCACGCTACGGGTGGCCTCGTCATGATGGAGAAGGCGCTCGAAGCGGTCAAGGATGAGGCAGAAAAGCTCGGCATCGAAAGGCCAAAGCTTGTCGCCGTGACGATTTTGAGCAGCATCAGCTTGAAGGATTGGAGCAGGATGTGGCCGGATATGGATCTCGACGATCAGGCGGTTCATATGGCAAAGCTCGTGCAGGAAGCAGGTCTTGATGGCGTCGTCTCCTCGCCGATGGAAGCGGAAACCATTCGACAGGCATGCGGTGAGGACTTTTTGATTGTCACGCCTGGAGTACGTCCCGCAGGCACAGCCATCAACGATCAAAGCCGCATCACGACGCCGGCAATTGCCCTGAGCAGCGGCGCCACGCACCTCGTTGTCGGACGTCCGATTCGTTCGGCGCTCAATCCCAAACATGCTGCGGAAAACATCCTGAAGGAAATGGGGAGCGTGAAGTCATGACGGAAGCTGAAGTCAAGGACTTGCTGACAAAGACCAATGCCATCATGCATGGGCATTTTCTCCTAACCTCGGGACTGCACAGTCCGCATTATGTGGAGAAGTTCAATGTACTGCAGCATCCGAAATATACGGAACTTCTGTGCAGAGCGATGGCGGAGAAATTTACGGATCAGGATATTGATACGGTTGTAGGTCCTGTGACGGGTGGTATTCTCCTGGCGCACGAAACAGGAAAAGCGCTTGGCACGAGAGCCATTTTCACGGAACGTGAGAATGGAAAAATGACGTTTCGTCGTGGTTTCTCGCTGAAAAAAGGGGAGCGTGTCCTGATTGTAGAAGACATCGTCACGACGGGCGGCTCCATCAAAGAAGTCATCGATGTGGTGCGCGAATTCGGGGGGATTCCCGTGGCTGTAGCCATGCTTGTAGATCGCAGCAACGGCAAGGTGAAATTCGACGGGGTGCCTTGTACGGCGCTTCTGCACATGGATGTCGAAGCGTACGCGCCGGAGGAATGCCCGCTCTGCAAAGAGGGGACGCCTTTGACGAAGCGCGGCAGGACTGGAAAATAACTGTGACGGAAGAAGACAGGAGCGCGGCGGCGCCTCCTGTCTTCTTCGCGTATTTTGATCTGGGAGACTGTTTTGAAAGAAGAAACTATTCAACAAGTTGAAACGGATGTTTGTGATTGGGTATATCTGAAACGACTTCCTCCAATGCTTGAAGGGTTTTCTTATCGAAGGGATATGCATGTCGAGGAGGACATATATGCGTTGTTTTCCTATGAGAACAACGCCATGCATCGTGCCGCTTCGGCATATTATCATGAAGAAACGAAGGAATATAAGCTGAGCGTGCAGATCGGTCTGACGAACTTTTGCCGCATCGAGTTTATCGCTCCGAATATTGCTGCTTTTGAAAAACGCCTTGATGAGCATTTGAGAAAGCTGCTTGTGGAACTGGTTACATTCGACCCGAAGACCATCAGCAGCATCGTATGCAAGAAAAAAATTATGGAATGGGAATACGGAAAAAGCCTTCCCACTGAATTGGAGGGCTTCGAGCTGTTCATTGCGCCGGAAAAGCCGTTGAAAATCACAAATGGCTCGTATATCATCTTGGATTATTCTGACTTTTCCATCGCGAGCAACTTCGTCATTTATTACAATATTTTTCGCGATGAATTTTTCGGTGAGGGAAGGGTGCATGGCATTCCTGAAATCAATTACCTTTTTGATTCACACGATCTTGCAGGACTCGCCACAAAGCTGGAACATCATCTTGCTGCACGTCTGCAAGATATTCGACAAAAGGCAACGGAACAACAAGGATAGGAGGAATTCCCTTTCATGTCGTTTTCAAAAGAACTTCTTACATTGAAGGAACGCGTCTTGGACGAACTTGCGCCTTCCTTTCGAAGAATCGAGCAAATGAGCGAAGAAAACACCTTGAAAGTTCTTACTGCAATGCGCGAATGCAAGGTGTCCGATATACACTTCAATACATCATCAGGATATGCCTATGATGATATTGGCAGGAGCAAACTTGAAGAACTTTATGCAAAGGTCTTTGCCGCAGAAAGCGCTTTGGTGCGCACGCAGTTTGTTTCCGGTACGCATGCTCTGGCTACCGTTCTCTTCGGCATTTTGCGTCCTGGCGATAAAATTGTATCACTGACAGGGACGCCTTACGATACCATGCAGACGGTCATCGGCTATACGGCGTCCAGTTCAGGCTCCTTGAAAGAGTATGGCATCCTTTACGATGAACTCCCCTTGACCGAAGGGCGCGTGGATGTGGAAAGAATTGCCGATGTGCTCGATGAACGAACCAAGATGGTCTTGATCCAGCGCTCACGCGGCTACAGCAAACGCCCTACATTGCTCATCGAAGATATTCGAGAAATTTGCAATCAAGTCCATCGTCTCAGACCCGACTGTATTTGCTTTGTTGACAACTGCTACGGCGAGTTCGTAGAATCCCTTGAGCCGACGCAAGCAGGCGCCGACATCATGGCCGGCTCCCTGATCAAGAATCCGGGCGGAGGACTTGCGCCCACAGGCGGTTATATCGTTGGCCGCGAGGATCTCGTAGAGCTTGCTTCCTATCGCCTGACAGCTCCAGGCATGGGGGCAGAATTGGGGGCATCTCTCGTCAACAACCGTCTGTTCTTCCAAGGTTTGTTTCTTGCTCCTCATGTGGTATCTCAGGCACTCAAAGGCGCGTTATTTGCTGCAGGTATTTTTGAAAACCTTGGTTATATGACATATCCGAGAATAAGCGACGAGAGGGGAGACATCATCCAAGCAATCGAACTTGGCACAGCGGAAAAACTCGTGGCGTTCTGCAGCGGCGTCCAAAAGTACTCGCCAGTTGATTCCTTCGTAAAACCCGAGCCCTGGGATATGCCGGGATATACGGATCAAATCATCATGGCGGCAGGAACCTTCGTGCAAGGTGCGTCCATCGAATTCAGCGCCGATGGGCCTTTGAGATCGCCGTACAATGTCTATCTGCAAGGCGGTCTGACCTTTGAGCAAGTCATGTTCGGCATTCTGGGAGCCGCCGAAGAAATCAGGCAGCTTTCTGCAGAATAACGAAAACGCCAGCTAGGAATATTTTCCCTAGCTGGCGTTTGGAGACGATACAGCCGTGTTGAATCGTCAATGTTTCCCTAGAAACGGCGATATGTACCGATCACTTTTCCGAGAATCCTGACATTTTTTTCGTAGAATGGTTCCATTTCGTCATTCTCCGGCTGGAGGCGTATGCAGTCCTTCTCCTTGAAAAAACGCTTGACGGTAGCGCTGCCATCATCAACCAAGGCGACGACGATGTCATTGTTGTCTGCTGTTTCCTGCTGCTTGACAAAAACAAAATCGCCGTCATGAATCCCCGCATTGATCATGCTGCGTCCTTTCACGCGCAAAACAAAGACTTTGCTGTGCGTGCCGATGAGTCCCTGAGGAAACGAGAATACATCCTCTATGTTTTCCTCGGCCAAAATCGGGATGCCGGCAGTCACAACGCCGACGAGGGGAACGGAGACATTTCGTTCCCATGGCTTATCCTCAAGAATGTCGATGGCTCTGGGCTTTGCGGGATCTCGCTTTATTAACCCCGATTCTTCCATTTTTGCGAGATAACCATGAACCGTGGAGCTGGATTTCAATCCTACAGCATCGCCGATTTCGCGCACAGATGGCGGATAACCTTTTTTCGCCAGAAAATCTTTGATATAAGAAAAAATCGTTTGCTGCCACTCTGCCGAAGTATGACGTCGTTTCATTTCAATCACCTAGATGTAAATAAAGAAAATCAATCCGTTGCTTCCATTATAACAGACATGTCATATTTATGCTATAAAACAATATGTGGTAGAATGTTCATGGAACATGCAGGATACTTCTTTCGGCGTTGTTTTATTGAAAACGTTCTACTGCAGGTGCTTCTGTTTGCCCTTTTTAAGGGTCCGATTTCATTTTACAACTAACCTTATCACATTAGTCGCAGTTTGAGGTATTTCCTCTTTTGACAACTGTGCGCTCGTGTTATAGAATCCAAGGGAGCACTTTCGCGAATCTTGATGCAATACGATATTCAGTATGAGGATGGTGAAAAAATGCGGTTCTATCATGGTTTATGGGTGGTGTTCTTTCTCGGACTTTTTCTTGTCTTGCCGATGGCGGCAGAGGCGCAGGGCGCTTTGATGTCCGAGGACTTCACCGTCAAGGGCATAGCGCTCGGCGACTCGGAGGAGAAGATGCTCGCGGCTTTCGGCAAGCCGGATTTTGACAAGGATCGCATGGTCTGGGACATCCACATGCGCTATTATACATTCCCCGATGGCTACGAAGTCGGTATTTCTGCCGATACGGGCAAGGTCGCGGACATGCTCGTCAAGAGCAAGGACTATACGGCGCGTGCAGGCGTGCGTTACGGCGCGACTGCGTACAAGATTCGCGCGACGTTCGGCGAGAAGGAGCGCACGTTTCTTGACGGCAGCGTCTGCTATGTCTACGAGAATCCGCAAGATCAGCGCCAGCGGCTCATTCTCAGCGTTGATGCGACGAACGGCAGTCTGCGCTCGTGGCGCTTGACGAGCCTGCCGCTGACGGAGGAAGAGGCGGACGCTCTGACGGATGAGGAGAGGAGCGAATGGGAGAACACGGATCTCCATGCGCTTTCCATGGAAGGCAGGGATATTGACATGAGTGCACTGGCAAAAGATAAGACACCGACGCTTCGCTGGGAAGGCCGCGAAAGGGAGGCATCTTGATGCTCCATCTCAGGAGTTTGACATTGAAGGGGCGTGTTTTCCGCTATCTCGGCATCCTGCTCGGCTGTCTCATCAGCAGTTCGTCGATCAACCTCTTCGTCGTGCCCGCGCACCTCTTGTCGGGTGGCATCGCGGGCATTGCGATGATTTTCTACTATCTCTTCTCGCTTCCCATCGGCGTGCAGATGTTTCTGTACAATCTGCCGCTTCTCGCGGCGGCGTACAAGACGCTTGGGCGCGAGTACACGCTCGATATCGCCTTTGGCACGGTCCTCTTTTCTTTCTGCGTCGATGCAACGCGCTTCTTGAATGTCTATGCGCCCGTGCCCGATACGATGCTCGCGGCGATCTTCGGCGGCGTGCTGAACGGCATCGGCTATGGCATCATCTTCCGCATGAACGGCAGTTCGGGCGGTTTCGACATCGTCGCCGCCATCGTGAAGAAGTATTACTCTTTGAACATGGGCAGCGTGATCTTTGCTTTCAACTGCGTCATCATGCTCTTGGCCGCCGCGCTCTTCGGCGTCATGCCCGCGCTCTACACGCTCATCTGCATGTTCATGAATTCTGCCGTGACGGATCGGGTCGTCGCGGGCTTCAACAGCCGCAAGGTCGTGCTCATCATCTCCGACCATGTACAGCCGATTTCGGAGGCGATCATCTGCGAGGTCGGGCGCGGCGTGACGTTTCTGCATGGGCAGGGCGCGTTTACACGCAAGGAGCGCAACGTGCTCTTCCTCGTCTGCTCACTCACGCAGATCAGCAAGGTCAAGCTCATCGCGAATCTCATCGACAAGAACGCCTTCATGATCGTTCTTTCGGCGAACGAGGTCATGGGCAGGGGCTTCACGATGCCCGGCATGCATCTGAAGGCGATGCTCAAGGAACGAAGCAAGAGGATTTTTTGACTTATGGGCGATTGTCTGCTAGAATCATTAAGATAGGTGTTCAATACTTTCGGAGTGACGCCGCAAGGCGCTCTCTATCATCAGTCTGCGCCGCGAAGGCGGCTGCGGGAACGAGGAGTGATACGGATTGCTCGGATTCATCAAGCGATTCCTGGGAGATAACAACGATAAGGAAATCAAGCGGATGCGCGGCATCGTCGACGTCATCAACGGTCACGAAAAGGCGCTCGAAAGCCTCAGTGACGATGCGCTTGCAGGCCATACGGGAAAGTTCAAGGAGCGTCTCGCAAACGGCGAGAGCCTCGACGATATGCTTCCCGAGGCGTTTGCCGTCGTGCGCGAGGCGTCGAGGCGCGTCCTTGGCATGCGTCATTTCGACGTGCAGATGATCGGCGGCATCTGCCTGCACGAGGGCAAGATTGCGGAGATGCGTACGGGCGAGGGCAAGACGCTCGTCGCGACGCTGCCCGTCTATCTCAATGCGCTCGAAGGCAAGGGCGTGCACATGGTCACGGTCAACGACTATCTCGCACGGCGCGACAGCGAGTGGATGGGGCGCGTCTATCGCTTCCTCGGACTCTCCGTCGGCCTCATTGCGCACGACATGGATTTCCCTGAGCGAAAGCTCGCCTATGCGTCCGACGTTACCTTCGGCACGAACAACGAGTTTGGCTTCGACTACCTGCGCGACAACATGGTCATCCATCCGCAGCAGATGGTGCAGCGCGACCTCCACTATGCTATCGTCGATGAGGTCGACTCGATTCTCGTCGACGAGGCGAGAACGCCTTTGATCATCTCAGGTCCCGGGCAGAAGTCGACGGACATGTACGCTGTCATGGCACGCGCCGTCGCTCAGCTCAAGGAGGGCGAGGACTACAAGCTTGACGAGAAGCAGAAGACCGTTGCGCCGTCCGATGAAGCCGTCTTGAAGGTGGAGCGCATCGTCGGCATCAAGAACCTCTACGCGCCTGAGAATCTGGAGCTCTCGCACTGCTTCACGGCAGCTCTGCGTGCCAAAGCTCTGATGAAGCGCGACCGCGACTACGTCGTGCGCGATGATGAGATCATCATTGTCGATGAATTCACGGGTCGTCTCATGGTGGGCCGCCGCTATTCGGACGGACTGCATCAGGCGATCGAGGCGAAGGAAGGTGTGAAGATTCAGCGCGAGAGCCAGACGCTCGCGTCGATTACCTTCCAGAACTACTTCCGCATGTACGACAAGCTCGGCGGCATGACGGGCACGGCGAAGACCGAAGAGGACGAGTTCCTCAAGATCTACAAGCTGCCCGTCGTCGTCGTGCCGACGAACCGTCCCGTGCAGCGCGTCGACGAGCCGGACGCCATCTACAAGACGAAGCGTGCGAAATACCGTGCCGTCGGACAGGCGGTCGAAGAGATTCACAAGACGGGACAGCCGATCCTCATCGGCACGACGTCCATCACGCAGTCGGAAGAGCTCAGCGCCATCTTGAAGAAGCACGGCGTCGAGCACAACGTCCTGAATGCCAAATACCACGAGAAGGAAGCGGAGATCATCAAGGACGCAGGTCAACGGGGCGCCGTGACGATCGCGACGAACATGGCGGGACGCGGCACGGACATCCAGCTCGGCGATGGCGTGCAGGAGCTCGGTGGCCTCTACATCCTCGGCACGGAGCGCCACGAATCGCGGCGTATCGACAACCAGCTGCGCGGCCGCGCGGGTCGCCAGGGCGATCCCGGCCGGTCGAAGTTCTACTTGTCGCTGGAAGATGACCTTCTGCGTCTCTTCGCGTCGGACAATATCGCCTCCATCATGGATCGGCTCGGCATGGACGAGAACGATCCGATCGAGCACAAACTCATCACGCGTTCGATCGAGCGTGCACAAAAGAAGGTCGAAGCCAGAAACTTCGACATCCGCAAGCACGTCCTCGAATACGACGATGTCATGAACCAGCAGCGCGAGGTCATCTATGCGGAGCGACGCAAGATTTTGCGCGGCGAAGACCTCAAGGAAAACATCTTCTTCATGCTCGACAAGATCATCGAGAGCGAGATGGATCAGTACGCGAACGCGAAGCTATATCCTGAGGAGTGGACGCTCGCTGGACTTATTGAGGACGCGGAGAAGATCTACGCGCCCGAGGGCAAGCTCAAGAAGGAAGAGCTTGAGGCGATGAGCCGCGACGAGCTGGAAGAAACGCTCAGGAAGACGGCTCACGATGCATACGCGGCGCGTGAGCAGCTCTTCGGCGAAGAGAACATGCGCGAGCTTGAGAAGGTCGTCATGCTGCGCGTCGTCGACAATCATTGGATGGAGCATCTCGATCGCATGGACATGCTGCGCGAGGGCATCAATTTACGCGCCTACGGGCAGAGAAATCCGCTCGTCGAGTACAAGATCGAGGCGCTCGACATGTTCGAGGCAATGGAGGCTGCGATTCAGACGGACATCGCAAAGCTCATGTACCGCGTGAGCATCGTGACGCAGGAGCAGCAGCAGCTCCAAGACCGCCTGCAGACGGCGCGCGCCTCGCACGGCGAGGAATCCAGTGCCGCCGAGACGAAGAAGAAGCCGCAGCGCAACAAGAACGACATCGGGCGCAACGATCCGTGCCCGTGCGGCAGCGGCAAGAAGTACAAGAATTGCTGCGGCAGGAACAAGTGAGACAGAGTTTTCCCGCTTGCGGGAGAGCAGCGATAAGGAATAGATTTCCCGCGAGGGAAAGCGCTACTACGTAAGGATGTGACAAGATGCTCGAAGATTGGAAGCCGGAGATTTTGGCGATGCAAGCGAAGCTCAAGGAAATGGGGGATTCACTTTGACGTCGCCAGAAAGGAAGAAAAGATAGCCGAACTCGAATACAAGATGGGTGAGCCGACCTTCTGGGACAATGCGGAAGAGGCGCAGAAGATCAATCAGGAACTTGCCGCGATCAAGGGAAGCGTCGACAAGTACAAGGAGATCGTCTCCAAGACGGACGATGCACAGGCGCTTCTTGAAATGGCGCTGGAAGAAAATGATACGAGCCTTGAGCCTGAGGTGCAGGCGGAGTTTGAGACCATCAAGACTGCCGTGCGCGAACTGGAGCTCGAAGTCCTCTTGTCCGGCCCTTATGACGCGAACAACGCGATCCTCACGCTGCACGCGGGCGCAGGCGGCACGGAGGCGCAGGACTGGACGCAGATGCTTCTGCGCATGTACGGCAGGTGGGCGGAGCGCCACGGCTTTTCCGTCGTCACGGCAGATCTGCTGCCCGGCGACGAGGCGGGCGTCAAGAGTGCGACGCTCTTCATCAACGGGCACAACGCCTACGGGTATTTGAAGTCGGAAAAGGGCGTGCATCGCCTCGTGCGCATCTCACCCTTCGATTCCAATGCGCGTCGTCATACGTCGTTTTCTGCCTGCGACATCATGCCGGAGATCGACGATGCCGTCGAGGTCGCGATCAATATGGCGGACGTGCGTGTCGACACCTACCGCGCTTCGGGTGCAGGCGGTCAGCACATCAATAAGACGTCGTCCGCCGTGCGCATGACGCACATGCCGACGGGCATCGTCGTGCAGTGCCAGAACGAGCGCTCGCAGCTGCAGAACCGCGAACAGTGCATGAAGATGCTGCGCGCCAAGCTCTTTGAATTGGAGCAGGAGAAGAAGGAAGCCGAGATCCAGAAGCTCGAAGGCGATCAGCAGAAGATCGAGTGGGGAAGCCAGATCCGTTCCTACGTATTTCAGCCCTACACGATGGTCAAGGACATGCGCACAGGCATGGAGACGGGCAACGTGCAGGCGGTCATGGACGGCGATCTCGACGCCTTCATCGAGGCCTTCCTCGCGGCGAAGGCGAATCATGAGATTTGAGATTTAAGGTGATGTTTTGCGCAAACTTTTGATGCTTGTTGCAGGCGCTGCGGCAATCCTTCTCGTCTTTGGCGAAACTTTGCTGCCCGCATGGGCGCGGCAGACAGCAGAGACGATGCTCAGGGATCGCGGGGCAGAGAGCGCCGAGGTGACGGTTGAGAGCACGCCCGGCATCCTGTTCCTCTTGGGACAGATCGACATTCTCAAGATTGATGCGAAGGGGCTTCGCATCGGCGATTTGCGCATGGAGCGCGTGCAGCTGACAGGAAGCGGCGTGCATTTTTCGTCGCGAGATCTTTTCCTCGATCACCGCGTGCATCTCATTTCTGCCGAGGATTTGAAACTCACGGGCGTCGTTTCCGAGGATGCTCTGCGCAATCTTTTGGCGAAGCGCATCGACAAGCTTGACAACATCAAGGTGACGATTGACGAAGATGGCGTGCATGCGACAGCGGAAGTGAAGATCTTCGGGCGCATGGCGGATGTCGTGCTCGAAGGGAAGATCGTCGAGGACGCGCAGGCGCTGTACTTTCACATGACGCGGCTCGACATCAAAAACGCCTTGATCGGCAAGGCAAATCTCGGCGACATTTTCGGCGACATTCAGATCGCGAAGCTCGATGCACTGCCCTTGAAGACGCGAATCGAGAGCGTCGAACATAGGAAGGGCGCCATCGTCGTACGCCTCTCTGCCGGAGGGAATGAGGAGTAGGATACATGAAGCAATTTCAATACAACAAGGTGCTCATCGCCTTCATCTTCGTCGGCCTTGTCGCGGCGCTCCTCATCGACGTCGCACGCTGGCGTGCGGAGGAGGTCAACAAGCAGGTCGATCTCGCCATTGACTACGAAGATCTCGTGCAGCTTGCCGAGCAGGAGGGGAAACCTGTCCCTGAAGTGCTGCAGGCGGCGAAGGAAGCGGGCATCACGTCGCTCGCCGTCTACGAGACGACCTTCAAGAAGCTCAACGCAAATGGAAAGGTGACGGCGCTCGCGGGAAGTGAACTCGTAGCCAATTACCATGCGGGGATCTTGACCGATCCCGCGTGGCGCACCCTCATCGAGAACGGTACGATCAAGGGATCTGACGTCTGTGTCGTCGGGCATGATGCGCGTACCTACAAGGAGGTCAAGGAGGACTTGCTGCGCCGCCTGGGCGCTGCTCGTGTGAACGCCGTCACAGTCAACGGCGTGGAAATCCTCGTCGTCAAGGCGAATTACGAAACCTTCCTCAAGATGGATCTCGGTATGCCGACGGACGAGATGCAGGCGGTCAATGACGCCGGCTTCTTCGTGCTCGCACGTCCGACGAATTATCTGGGCTGCACGCCCGACGATGTCGATGCCGTGTTCCGCCGTCTGGAAGACTACCGCATCTCGGAAGTCGTATTCTCCGGCTCGCAGATGCTCGGCGCTCCGAAGTCGCTGCAGACGACGATCGATCGCTTCAAGGAGCGCAATCTCGTCCTCGGACTCATCGAAGATACGACGCAGCTGCAGTTCTATAAGCAGGACGGGCTTTCCGAGATCTCCAAGGGCGTCGGCTACGACCATGTCACGCGTCTTTACACCATCCCGAAGGACGAGCAGCCGAAGCTCAAGATCGAGACGGCGGTCGAGCGTTGGGCGAACACGGACATGGAGCGCAACATCCGCATCAACCTCCTGCGCATCTACGAGAAGCCTGCGCCCGGCATGACGCTCTTCGAGACGAACATGCACTATATCAAGGCGACGGCAGAAGCTGTAGAATCACATGGCTTCACGCTTGGTCCTGCAGGGACGTTTGAAAACTGGTATGCGCCGCGTCCTCTGCGTGCCGTGCTGATGCTCGGCGTAGCGGCGGCTGTCGTGCTCTACCTCTCACTGATCACGCACCGTCTGCAGCCGAGGATGCTCTACGCACTCTTTGCTCTGTTGGCGTTCGTCTTTGCCGCGCCGATCCTCATGGGCAGCGGTGCGAAGATGCGACTTCTCGCGGCGTTTTTGAGCGCGAACCTCTTTCCCGCGCTCGCCGTGATATGGCAGCTCGACCGCATTCGCACCATGGAGCCCGATACGAAAGCGCCGCTCTGGCGCATCATCGGAACGGCTGCCGTCGCCCTTTTTGTGACGGGGGCGCTCTCCTATGTCGGAGCTGCATATCTGTCGGGGGCGCTCGCTGATGTCGAGTACTTCCTTGAGTTCAACATCTTCCGCGGTATCAAGCTGACGTTTGTCCTGCCCATCGTCCTCGTCGCCATCGCATTTTTGACGCGTTACGACGTCTTCGATGGCAGAATGGCGGAGGGACAGGGCGCTCTCACGCAGCTTCGCCAGATTCTCGATATGCCCGTGAAGCTCAAGTCCCTTCTCATTTTCGTGCTCGTGGCTCTTGCCGCCGTCGTATTCGTCGCACGTTCCGGTCATACGTCGGGCATGCCCGTCTCGGGGCTTGAGCTGAAGTTCCGTGCCATCCTGGAGCAGGCGTTCTATGCGCGGCCGCGCTCGAAGGAGCTGATGATCGGCCATCCGGCCTTCATGCTCGCCGTCCTCGCGTGGTGCCGCAAGTGGCCGACAATGCTGCTCTTTGCGCTCGTGCTCGTAGCGACGATCGGTCAGGGATCGATGGTCGAGACCTTTGCGCACATGCGCACGCCCGTTTACATGTCCTTTGTGCGCGGCATCGGCGGCATCGTCCTCGGCTGCGGCATCGGCGCAGCTCTCATGGTGCTCGTGCACCTCGCGCAAATGATACTATCTTCGGCAAAGGAGCGTTTCTCAAAGGAATGAGCAACATCGTAGTATCCGGATATTACGGCTCGAAAAACGCCGGTGACGAAGCCATGCTCGCCGCGATGATCGAGGTTCTATCCGAACTGGACCCGCAAACGAATATCACGGTGATCTCAGCGAACCCTCCGGATACGAAGCGCCGCCACGGTGTTGAGGCTGTTTCATGGCTCTCGTTTTCCGATATATGGAAGGCTTTGCGCGCTTCCGACCTCCTCGTGTCGGGCGGCGGCAGTCTGCTGCAGAATGTCACGAGTCGCCGCAGTCTCTATTACTACATGGCGATCATCGTCCTTGCCTTTCTCGCCCGAAGGCCCGTCATGCTCTACGCGCAGGGCATCGGCCCGATCGAGGGCTTCTGGGCGCGCACGATGATGCGGCTCATCGGCAACGGCGTGCGCCTCATCACCGTGCGCGACCACGGCTCTTTGGCAGAGCTTGAGGCCATGGGCATTCATCGCCCTAGAATCGTCGAAACTGCCGATCCGGTGCTCGCCATCAATCCCGTTGCGAAGGATATGGGATGGCAGATATTGCAGTGGAACGGCGTGACGGACGACAAGCCGCTCGTCGGCATATCCGTGCGCGAGTGGAAGGGCTGGCAGCGCTACAAGGAAGCCTTCGCTGAGGCGGCCGACCGCATCGCCGTCGAGCTTGGTGCGAATCTCGTCTTTCTGCCCATGCAGTATCCCGAGGATGTCAAGACGGCGGAGACGATCGCTGCGATGATGAAGCAGGAAGCCATCGTTCTCGACGGCGAGTTTTCGACAGCGGAGCTTCTTTCACTCGTCGGCAATATGGATCTGCTCATCGCGATTCGCCTTCATGCCTTGATTTTTGCGAGCGTCATGGGCGTGCCGCTCGTCGGCGTATCGTACGATCCGAAGATCGATCGTTTCCTTGACTCCATCGGTGAGATGCCCGCCGCGAAACTTGAGACCATCACGGCAGATGAACTCATGGCGGAAGTGTGGCGCAAGTGGCAGAAGCGCGATACGCTTTGCGAGAAAAATGCCGCTCTCTTGGAAGACCTGAGGAGACGCGCATTTCAAAACGCTGAGCTTGCCGTGGGAATCCTGCGAAAGGGTGCGTCTTCTCTGGAAAAGAAGAATTGAGCGAAATGCAGGAGAAGAGCTGTCGTTGGAATCATCGCGCATTCCAGCGACGGCTTTTTTTACGGTGCAAGAAAATATCGGAAAATTTTTCAGAAAAATACCAAAAGATAAAAGGAATTTTCGCTTTGATATAGAAGTAGACAACAGAGGAAAAAAGTTCGCTTGGAGGTGTTTTATATGGGCAGCATCAACAAAATTCTCGTGCCGGTCGATGGTTCTGTCAACGGCTGCAAGGCTGTGGATGAGGCGATCGCCTTTGCGGAGAAGTGCAATGCAAGTCTCGATTTCGTCTATGTGGCGAGCAACATCAACAAGGATATTCCGAGCCATCTCGTCTTCGACCGCATCTGGGAGAAGATTCCCGAGAACATGAAGGCGACGCGGCATGTCGAGACGGGCAACGTGCCGAAGGCGATCCTGAAGATTGCCGACTCGGAAAAGAGCGACATGATTATCATGGGCAGCCGCGGTCTCGGTCTCTTCAAGGGCGCTTTGATCGGCAGCGTCAGCCAGAAGGTCGTCGAAGAGTCGAAGGTTCCCGTCATGGTGGTAAAGTAAACGGCGGACAATAAGCAGAAAAAGCAGCCTCCGCAAAGGAGGCTGCTTTTGTCTTGTCTGCGATGATGGGTGGAAGTTTTAGAATACTAAGTAGTATAAAAGCAGATTTGCTACACCGTACATTTACTTCCGATAATTTATACTTATCGGAAGTAAATAAAACTCTTAGAAAAGATGGGAGACCTATCGTGAATAATATCCCGCAGCTTTATTTCAGCAAACTTATGCGAGCTGTCGTCGAGTTTCAGCTGATCGAAGACGGAGATCGCATCTTGATTGGGATTTCCGGAGGCAAGGACAGCATATTTCTTGCGTATGCGTTAGCCATCCTGCAGAAACGTATGAAGAAGAAATTTTCTCTTTGCGCCTTGACGATCGATCCGCAATTTACGGAAGATTTTCCTGTTGCGCGCATCGCTTCATTTTGCGAGGAGATCTCCATTCCCTTTGAAGCCGTTTCGGTGAATATAGCTGGCACCATTGAGGAGACGCCGGAAAAAAATCCTTGTTTTACCTGCGCATTTTTTCGGCGCGGCGCAATCAATCGCTATGCGCAGGAACATGGATGCAACAAGGTGGCTTATGCGCATCACAACGATGATGCGGTGGAAACATTGCTCATGGGAATCTTGTATTCGGGCCAAATTCATACATTTACGCCCAAAACGTATCTTGATCGCTCCGGCATCACAGTCATTCGTCCGCTCGTCTATTTCCGTGAATCGGAAATTCGTGATGCGATTGCTGTTCACGGGTTCAGCCCCATCCCCGCTCCATGTCCGCTCGATGGAACGACGATGCGTCAGGAGGTCAAAGAGCTGATTTCTTCATGGGAGAAAAAGGATCCGCAAATCTACCATCATTTAGCTGCTTCCATGCGCGAAAATGCCGTCGGAGAATTGTGGCCGCGCATACAGACGCGAGATGAAATGTTGGAAACATACCGTACATACAAGAAAAATCCTGTACCTGAAAAATGAGTACAGGTGGAAAAATCTCGCGGTCAGAGCAACCCCATCATGCGATGAGCCTGCGGGATGACGCGGACGTTTACCAGATGTTCGGCGGCTTCCGCTTGCAGATGCAGAAGTTTTTTTGCCGTTGGCGCATGCACGCCGCCAAACGGTGTTGCAGGCTGTATTATGAAGAGGATCTGCGGTGCGATGTGCGCGATGAGATGTACCGCCTCTTGAAACTCTTCTTTTTCCGTATTTTCTGCGACGACGATCTTTACATAGGCGTCATGATTGTGCAGCAGCCGCAGAAAGTGACGATGCTCTTCCCATAGAGGCTTTCCTGTGACGCTAGGCAATTTGATATCCATGCTGATGTAGGAAATTATGTCGAGAATGCTCGCCATCTCTTCATAGAGCGTGCCGTTCGTTTCGAGGAAGAACGGCACATTTACCTCAGAGGCAAGCGCACGGATGAAGGCGGCATGAAGAAGCGGCTCCCCGCCTGTCAAACTGATGGAATGATGACGCACCGGCACTACGAAGGCGCGGATTCTTGCCGCAACTTCCTGAACGGACAATGGATTGGGCAATTCTTCATACTCGCCGCATCCTGGAATCGCTTCCACTCGACAGGAACGGGCAGGCTGAAATGCAGTATCGCAGAAGCTGCATTTGATATTGCAGCCCGCAAAGCGCAAAAATACTTGCCGGGCACCGATGTACTTTCCTTCTCCCTGTATGGAGGAAAATATTTCGAGGATGTTCTCTTCCATACGTTCAGTCCTCGGTGTATGTCACGCAAGCGCGCGGCGACTCCCAGACACAGACGGCAGCAAGATGCACGGAGTCGTTGCAAAATATTTCACGCTGCTTTAGCTCTTGGTAGATATATCGAGCGATATTCTCTGCCGTTGGATTGATCTCTGAAAAAGGTTCGAGCTCATTTAAGAAGCGGTGATCGAGTGAATTTACGACTTCTTGGAGCATTGCTTTCGCCGCCTTGAAGTCTATGAGCATCCCCAATTCATCCAATCTGCTGCCGGAAATCTTCAGTTCTACCTTCCAGTTGTGTCCGTGCAGGCGGTCACATTTTCCTGGATAATTCACGATGCGGTGTGCAGCTTCAAATTCTTCTTCGACCTTGATTTCAAACATAAAAATCGCTCCTTGGAAAACAGGCTGCCGCAGAGATTGCGGCAGCCTGTCAATGCTTATTGATTGGATACATCTCGTCCCATCGTCGTATTCTTTACGTTACCGACGATGTCGTCGTAACTCATGGCTCGCGTATGCTGCGTATGACTCCATTCATGTTCGTTTCTATGGATGAAACCGAGGAAGATGATGGGTACCCACGAATAGATGAATACGGGGTAAAGCAGCATGTAGAACCAAGCCTTCCATTTGACTTGAATCTTGAGAAGGATGATCATGGGCAAGATGTATTGACCGAGCATGATCGCCGTCATGAGCTGGGAAGGAATGATATTGTAGATGTTCGTGTAGAACGGCGGAAATGCTGATTGTATGTAGCTGATAACGATGAAGAAGGTGGAGATCATCAAGAAGTGTGGCTGCAGGAGGTAGAGACAACCATCCAAGATGCGTATGTCACGACGCTTGATCCCCTCTCGCAGCATCTTCGGAATGTAGCGATGCGCCACGTCGAATTGTCCTTGTGCCCAACGTTTGCGCTGTCGCCATGACTGCATGAATGTCAGCGGCTTTTCATCGTACACAATGGCGTCGTGCGCCCATGTCGTCTTGATTCCTTCCGCCAAGGACTTCATCGTAAATTCCATGTCTTCCGTCAGGCATGTGGCACGCCAACCGTAGCGCTCAAGGACGTCCGTTGTAATGCACATGCCCGTACCGCCGAGCACAGCGGAAAGCCCGATGTTCGTCTTTGCCAAATGACTGATATGGTCGATGACCCAGAAAGCGATGGCAAATGTCCCCGCCACCCATGTATCGTAAGGATTTTTGGCATCAAGGTATCCTTGAATGATGCGATCGCCCTTACAAAGTCGGTTGTTCATTTCCATAAGGAAGCGTGGGTGTACGAGATTGTCTGCATCAAAAACGACGACGGCATCGTATTTCTTTTCCATCTTGAAGAGGCGCTCGAACATCCATTCCATGGCGAAGCCCTTGCTCTTTTTCGTCGGATGCGTCCTTTCACAGACGATACTGCCGTAACCGCGTGCAATTTCTGCCGTGTTGTCGTCGCAGTTGTCGGCGATGACAAAGACATCGTAAAGTGTCTTTGGATAATCCAACGATTGTAGATTTTGCAGCAGCTGCCCTATGACAGCGCTTTCGTTGTGCGCGGCGATAATGACGGCGAAGTTCTTTTTCGGCGTCAGGATCTTGTTTTCCTTTCTGCGCCACATGCCGCAGAAACCGATGAAAAAGTAGTACAGTGTAAACAAGAGTATGATGACCTGCAAAGGAACCATCACGATGTCAAACACATGATTCATAAAAGTCTTTCCCCTTTATTTCGCGACAAATGATGTCTTATTTCCGAAAAAGCAGCGACAAGCTGAAATTGAAAAGACCAAAGACAGAGTATGTGCTGAAAACGGCAAAGAGAACAGCACTCACGATTGCTTCGCGTCCGAGGAAAAGGATCGCGGCAAAAAAGAGTACGGCGAAAATTTTTGAGGCAAGAAAGATCTTTTCTCCCTTCCCCTTGAAGTCCGGATAGTGCACCTCACTGATCATCAGGTAGGCAACAACGATCATCACGAGAGGAAATGCAGGCTCAAGGGATGACGTCTCCATGCCAATGGACCGAAAAAACCAGATGGCCGTTGCAACGAGGCAGCCTCCCGCTGGAATTGCAAGACCCATGAAGAAACCGTGCACGACGGCGACATTCACATTGAAACGAGCCAAGCGCCAAGCGCCGCAAAGAGCGAAGGCGATGGCAACCGCCCAGCCAAAGTAATCGAAATCCTTGAGACAGTAGGTATAGGCGAGAAAAGCTGGCGCGACGCCGAAAGAAACGAGGTCACATAGAGAGTCCATCTCCTTGCCAATCTCACTGCTCACGCCGAAGAAGCGTGCCGCCCTTCCATCCAAGCCGTCGGCGACAAGTGCGAGCAGGATGAATACGGTGCTCCAAGTATAATTGGCGTTGTATGTGGAAAGAATCGAACAAAATCCTAGTACCAGATTGGCTGAAGTCAATATATTGGGAATCAAGCTTTTATACATGTCTCACTGAGCCTCCCGATCACGGTTTCGCCGCCGACCACTTTGTCGCCCTTCTTTACAAAGATCTCCACTTCCTCGGGCACGACGAGTTCCGTGCACGAACCGAAGCGGATCAATCCGTACAGTTCGCCTTTTTCCAGTACATCATCCAGCGTGACCCAAGAAACGATACGCCGCGCCAAGATACCGGCAATCTGCGTGACCGTTACGCGCAGACGCGGATTTTCTATGCCGATCATATGGCGCTCATTTTCAAATCCCACGGAATCTTTGTAAGCCGGTTTGAATCGGCCGCAAACATATTTTTGAATCTTGATTTCGCCTTCGATGGGACTGCGGTTCACATGAACGTCAAATACGGAGAGGAAAATGACGACCTTTTTACACCGCTGCTTGAGAAAATCATCGTCATCAAGCGAGACGACCTCCTGTACGGTTCCATCTGCCGGGGAAACGATGGCAAGGGGATCTGAGGGAATCTCCCTCTTCGGATTGCGGAAAAAGTAAGCAAAGTAAAAAGCAAGAACGACAAGCGGTATTGCAAGATACGGATGCACTGCCAATCCGAGAATCCCTCCGAGAACGAGGGCGCTGAGGATGAAGACATATCCCTCGCGAACAACTGGGAATATCGACATAGGCATTACCTCCATACAATATCTATGCAACACAAGAATCTGCAGATACTCAGCATCTCTGCAGATTCAGCATATCAGAAAACTTCTTTTACTAATTATAGACGAGCGCCCTTTCTTTGTCCACTCTTTTTGTATGCCATGACCTTGAATACGAAGCGCGGCAATGCCATGAGCCGCCCCGCTCTCTTCGGCTGCATAGCCCCGCGAAAGAGCCATTCGAGCTTCGCTTTCTGCATCCAGTGCGGCGCACGCTTCATGACGCCCGCCATAACGTCGAAAGTGCCGCCGATGCCCATGGATACAGGAACGGCAAGTTCGTGCAAATGTGCGGCAAGCCACTTCTCCTGCTTCGGAACGCCCAATGCGACGAGCAGTATGTCAGGTTTCGCCTCCTGAATCTCATGAAGAATTTCAGGCTCGTCATCTGAGGAGAAAAAGCCGTTCCGAACACCGACAATTTCAATGCCCGGATAGAGTTTTTCCGCTTTCGTCTTTGCCTTTTCTGCAACGCCCGGAGCAGCGCCGAAGAAAAACAGACGATACCCCTTCTGAGGAGCTTTGCGCATGAGTTCTTGGGCAAGATCGTAGCCTGCGACACGTTCCGGCATGAGATGCCCGAGATGGTGTGCAGCCCAAACCGTCCCCGCACCGTCGGGTACGACGAGGGCAGCATCGTTCAAGATGTTTTTTAGCTCGCGATCATACGTTGCTCGCATGAGCATTTCTGCATTCGCCGTAGCGATGAGGACGGAAGTCCTTTCTTCGATAAAGGTTTGAATCCTTTTGACTGCCTCGCCCATCGTCAGTGAATCGACATGTACGCCTAAAATATCAACCTTTTTTTTCGACATACGGCATACCTCCCACATGAACGGGCATATCCCAAAAATGCTGCGCCTGTTCGATGTCGCGATGAATTTGTGCCACCAGCGCGTCTACATCGGGAAATTTCTTTTCGTCACGGAGTTTTCCCAAGAAGTCCACGCAGATTTTCTGACCATAAAGATTGCCGTTAAATTGCATAAGGTGAACTTCCAAACGACGCTCCACTTCTTCAAATGTAGGATTTGAGCCGATATTGGCGACGCCCGGATAAACAGAATCGTTGAAATGCACGCGGACAGCATAGACGCCGTTCGGCAAAAGCGCATAAGAATCGTCCAAGGCAATATTGGCGGTCGGGAAGCCAAGTTTGCGCCCGCGCTGTTCGCCATAGGTAACAATGCCTGTATAGTCAAGCGGCCACTTCAAATATTGATTGACGAGATCAAGGTTTCCCTCTGCAATCAAGGAGCGGATCCGAGTGCTGCTCACCATCTTCCCATCACGCAGCACGGAATTTCCAATACGGGATACGAAGCCAAATTCTTCCCCCCGCTGTTGCAAGAATGCAGAATCACCTGTTCCTTGGAAGCCGAAGGTGTAATTCGCGCCCACGACGACATAAGCAGGGGAAAAATTCTCCTGCAGCAGTTTGAGGAAACCTGTAGCTGATATAGCTGCGAAATTCTTCGTAAAAGGAACATTCATGAGGATGTCCACACCAAGTTTTTCTATGATTGCTTCCTTTGATGCTGTATTGCGAATCATCTTTGGAGCGCGCTCGGGGAAAATGACAGAAAGCGGATGTTCTTGGAAAGTAAACGCCATACTGACGCCATGGATGTCGGCTGCAAGTTCCCTCGCTCTTTGCAATATGCTTTGATGTCCGATATGGACGCCGTCAAAAGTTCCCAGTGCAATGACGATTCCTTGGTAGGAATCGGATAGATGTTTGATTTTTGAAAATCGCAGCATGGATCAAACTCCCTGTAATCAAAACGCCTTCAATCCGACATCTCTCGAAAGACCTTGAGCGGATAAAGCTCTCGTTTGGCTGCTTCATAGCGTCCCATGCCAAGGAAGCGGTTTCTCCCATAGACACGCAGGATACTTTCCTTGGCATCGAAATCTATGTTGCCCGTCGAGAGTCCGTTGACGAAAGCCGTGATGCGATGTTCCGGCATGTCGAAGCGCGGCAGATGCTCGACGGCCTTCTCCGCAGGAAGAAGCGCCGCTTCACCTGAGCGTGCAAGCTCTTCCAAGGAAAAGGCGTCATGCAGATGAAAATTGCCGACGCGTGTGCGCAGCAGGAATCCCATCGTGGCGAGAATCTTTATGCTTTCGCCAAAATCGCGGCAAAAACTGCGCACGTAAGTGCCTTTTGAGCAGTCCATATCGAGAACGATGCGTGAAGCATGGAATGCAACAAGGCGCAAAGCATGAATCGTCACTTGCCGCAAGGGCATCTCTACGGTCTGATTTTCGCGTGCAAGCTGATACGCCCTTTTCCCTTGCAGCTTAATTGCTGAATAAACGGGAGGCCGCTGTTGGATGA
This sequence comes from Selenomonas sp. CM52, assembly GCF_000292955.1. Classification (NCBI taxonomy): domain Bacteria; kingdom Bacillati; phylum Bacillota; class Negativicutes; order Selenomonadales; family Selenomonadaceae; genus Selenomonas; species Selenomonas sp. CM52. The sequence continues at coordinate 16,603 of NZ_ALNM01000023.1, read as the reverse complement.
CGCCGAGAAAACCTTGCAAAGAGGCAAGTAGTTCCTCTCGTTTCGGCAATGTGAAGGCTTCCATGCGCTCGATGATTTTGCCGCTGTCATCGCCCGTGTCTGTAGAAAAGCCAAGCAGCAATTCCAGGCGGTAAGATTTATCGGTTGAAGACATGTACTCGACAAGCCGCGCGGCGTTGCCAAGAGCGATGGGCAGGACGCCTGCGGCGCCCGGATCAAGGGTTCCCGCATGCCCCACACGCTTCGTATGGAAGATTTTGCGAACCTGTCCCACGACATCATGCGAGGACATGCCCGGAGGCTTCAGCACATTGAGAAAGCCTGCTGCCATCACGATTCCATCGCTTTCTCAAGCGCTTCGAGAACCGTCCTTTTCGCTTCGATAAAATTCATTTTGAGCGTACAGCCGGCCGCTCTCTCGTGTCCGCCGCCAGAAAATGCCGCAGCTACCTTGCTGACGTTCGTTTTCTTGGAACGCATGCTGACGCGGAAAACACCGTCCTCTTTCCACTTCAAGAGAACGGAAACATCCGTGCCCTCGATGACGCGCAAAGAGTCGATCAAGCCTTCTGTGGAATCAAGCGACTCAGCTGCAGCACGATCGAGAAAGATGCCTGCAAGTTTGCCGCCGAAAAGAAGCTCCGCCCCTTCGAGCGCCTTTGCCATGCCGATTACGCGCACAAACGGCTTCGCTTCAACGGCTTCCGATATGATGCCCGGTTCTGCACCGCGTTCCAAAAGATCGGCTGCTGCACGCATGGTGAAGGGCGTCGTATTGGGAAAGCGGAAAAATCCCGTATCCGTCGCCAGTCCCGTATAGACTGCCATAGCGATGTCCTTCGTGATTTTTGCATCCATTTCCTGCAGCAACTGATAGATGATTTCTGCCGTTGCCGCGCTGTCCGCGTCGAGATAGACCGCCGGACAAGCAAGAGCATTCGTGACATGATGATCGATATTGAGGATCCGCGTCGGCAAAAAAGCCTCCATCACATCGCCTATGCGATCAATGCTCGTATCGAGAATGAGCAGCAGGTCGATTGGCTCTTTTTCGCCAGTTTCAGCAACTGTCGGCTTTTCGATGATATTACAGGCATTGAGAAAGGCGAAATTCCTCGGGATATCGTCATCGATGACGACGCGCACCTGCTTTCCCAGATCGCGCAAATAGTGCATGACACCCAAGGACGATCCGATGGCGTCTCCATCGGGATTGACATGCGCCGTAATGACGATGTTCTGCGCTTCCTGAAGCAATGTGCCGGCTTCTTTTAATGAAATCCGCATAATTCTCACTCTTCCGTCTTGTCGTTCCTGTTCAATCCTATCAACAGTTCTTGAATATGCGAGCTGTAGGCAAGAGAATCGTCGAGCGCAAAGGAAATCTCCGGCGTAAAGCGCAGTCGTATGCGTTTGCCGATTTCTCGCCGAATGAATCCCAAGGAGCTTTTGAGTCCCTGCAAGGTATCTTTCAAGGCCTCATCTTTTCCCATGATGCTCACAAAAATCTTCGCTTCTCGAAGGTCTCCAGTCATCTCCACTTTCGTCACAGTGACAAAGCCAATGCGCGGATCTTTCAACTCCTGCAGGATAATCTGACTGATTTCCTGCTTCATCAGTTCCTGCACCTTTTCTATGCGAAGCTGGCTCAATTCTTCTCACATCCTTCAAGCATCGTTTTCAGCGGGGGAATCCTTCTTCGTCTGCTCCTGTTGATCGCGTCTCTTTGCAGCTTCTTTGTTCGCTTCCGTGATGGATGTCTCAATCTCTTCCATCGTATACGCCTCGATGATATCGCCTTCCTGGAAATCGCGGTAATCCTTGATTGTAATGCCGCATTCGTAGCCGGCCGCAACTTCTTTCACATCATCTTTAAAGCGGCGCAAAGAATCGAGCTCGCCGTCAAACGCTACGATGTTGTCGCGAAGGATGCGGATCTTCGAGGAATTCGTGATCTTTCCTTCGAGGACATAGGAGCCTGCAACGAGCGCCTTGGAGAATTTCATGACCTGGCGGATTTCCACCTTGCCCTGCACGACTTCCTTATACTTCGGTGCGAGCATGCCAGACATGGCGTCCTTGACATCGTTCAACGCATCGTAAATGACGCGATATGTACGGATATCGATGCTTTCCGCATCCGCCACACGACGGGCGTTGGCGTCAGGACGCACGTTGAATGCGATGATGAGCGCGTTGGAGGCAGTAGCGAGCATGACATCGGACTCATTGACGGCGCCGACGCCGGAATGCACGATATTGACGCGCACTTCGTCGTTCTTATTGAGTGAGAGCAAGGAGTTTGCCAATGCTTCCACAGAACCCTGCACATCGGCCTTGATGACGATGTTGAGATCCTTGATGTTGCCGTCCTGAATCTGCTGGAAGAGGTCATCCAAAGAGACTTTCTTACTTCGGATGAGCTCGGTGCGCTTCTTTTCGATGCGCTTGCTTGCAATGGAGCGTGCGAGCTTCTCGTCAAGCGATGCGAGCACGTCTCCCGCTTCAGGAACATCGGAAAGACCGAGTACTTCTACGGGGACGGACGGCCCCGCTTTCTTCACGTTCTCCCCGCGATCATTGATCATCGCACGCACCTTGCCGAAGGTCGTGCCGGCGATAATGGAATCGCCGATCCGCAGCGTACCGTTCTGCACGAGGACGGTCGCGACCGGACCGCGACCCTTGTCAAGCTGCGCTTCAATGATGACGCCGCGCGCATCACGATTCGGATTTGCCTTGAGTTCCTTGACCTCAGCGACAAGGAGAACCATTTCAAGAAGATCGTTTATGCCTTGTTTCTGCTTTGCGGAAACAGGCACCATGATGGTATCGCCGCCCCAGTCCTCAGGAATGAGCTCGTGCTCGGACAGCTCCTGCTTCACATGCTCGGGATTCGCTCCGGGCTTGTCGATCTTGTTGATCGCGACGATGATGGGCACGCCCGCCGACTTGGCATGGTTAATGGCCTCGACGGTCTGCGGCATGACGCCGTCGTCTGCGGCGACGACGAGGATCGCGATGTCCGTAACCTGTGCGCCGCGCGCGCGCATGGCAGTGAACGCCTCATGGCCAGGCGTATCAAGGAAGACAATCTTCTTCCCTTGACACATGACCTGATATGCACCAATATGCTGTGTGATGCCGCCCGCCTCGTGCGTCGAAACGGATGTCTTGCGAATGGCATCGAGGAGCGACGTCTTGCCGTGGTCGACATGTCCCATGACGGTTACGACCGGCGGACGAACGACGAGCGACTTGGGATCATCCTCGATCTCAGGAATCTCCGTTGGATCCGTCTCAGGCGGCAATTCCTCACAGGTGACGCCGAATTCGATGGCAACGAGCGCCGCTGTCTCATAGTCGATTTCCTGGTTGATCGTCGCCATGATGCCCATGAGCATGAGCTTCTTGATGACTTCGGTCGCCGTATAGCTCATCTTGCTCGCAAGATCCTTGACGGCAATGCTCTCGCCAACCTTGATGTGCGTCGGATGGGCGATCTCCACTTTGGGAGCTTGCTGCTTCTGGCGTTGGTTGTTGCGGCCGCGATTGTTCTTGTTGCCAAACTTGCCGCGATTGTTGGCGCCGCCGCGATTATTCCAACCGCCCGCATTATTCGCATTGCCGGCACCTGCGGCATTGCCGCTGCGATTTCGATTGCTGCCCTGTGCGTTGTTGTTACGCTGGTTGGTATTGCCGCCGCGCTTGTCCTGCGAAGGTCGCTTCGTTGCGTTGGAGCCGTTTGAGGAGGCCGCTCCCTGTCCGCGTTTCTGCTGAGGTGCACTGCCTTGACGCGGGCGGTTCGTCGCTGCAGCAGAAGCAGAGCCGTTGCTGCTGCGATTCTGTCTGCGATCATTCGCGTTCTTTTGCGATTGACCTTGGACTTGCTGTCTCGGCTTATTTTGAGACGCTTTTCTTGCTGCATCCGCCACAGGCGCCTTCGGTGCGTCAGAGACGGTCTTCTTAGGTGCAAAAGCGCGTGCAACTACCGCCCGCTCCTCTTCGCCAACACTGCTCATATGGTTTGCCACACGGAATTTATTGCGTGTTAAAATATCAAGGACAACTTTGCTTTCCGTATGGAACTCTTTTGCCAATTCATAAACTCTATACTTCGACATCGATCCACCCCCGCTGATATCAGCTTTCTTTAGACGCCGCTTCATCTTGGAAAATTTCTTTTCTCAGCGTCTCGTATATAGCGTCTTCCATCTTGCTCTTGAAAGCCCGCTCAAAGCCATGCTCCTTTTCCGCACGGCGGAAACATTCTTCGTTTCGGCAAATATATGCTCCCCGTCCAGGGCTTTTGCCTGTCATATCTACGGAATATACATTTTCTGGGCTTCGGACGACACGAATCATATCCTTTTTCGGATGAACCGTACGACAGCCCAAGCACATGCGTTCCGGAATCTTTTTCTGACCTTTCATGTCAGACGCCCTCAGCCGTAAAGGATTCCTCGCCTGTCACCTCGATGACACTCATGGAATCATCGAGCGTCTCTGCCGCCGCCTGTTCTTCATTTTTGATATCGATTTTCCAGCCTGTCAATTTGGCCGCCAAGCGGACGTTCTGTCCTTCCTTGCCGATGGCAAGAGAAAGCTGATAGCCGGGTACCACGACACGTGACTCCTTCGCCTCTTCATTGATTGCCACGGAAATGACTTTTGCAGGGCTCAAGGCGTTCGCGATGAACTTTGCAGGTTCAGGATTCCACTTGACAATATCAATTTTTTCATTTCTCAGCTCATCGACGATCGCCTGTACGCGCATCCCTTTATGACCGACGCTGGAGCCTACGGGATCGACATTCTCGTCCTTGGAATAGACGGCGATTTTTGAGCGCATGCCAGGCTCGCGCGCCACGGACTTGATTTCCACGACACCTTCTTGAATCTCGGGAACTTCAAGCTCGAAAAGCCTCTTCAAAAGCCCTGGATGCGTTCTCGATACGAGAACCCGCGGCCCTTTGACCGTCTTGCAGACCTCGATGATATATGCCTTGATGCGATCGCCGTAGTGGTACTCTTCCCCCGGGATCTGCTCTGTCGCTGTGAGGACAGCTTCCGTTTTGCCGAGGTCGATGAATACATTCTTTGCTTCTACGCGCTGCACACGACCCGTGACGATATCGCCGTCACGATTGGAAAATTCCTCATAGACGATGCCGCGTTCCGCTTCGCGGATATGCTGCACGACGACCTGCTTCGCCGTCTGTGCGGCAATGCGCCCGAACGTTGCAGGAGTCACCTCCAGTTCGATCTTGTCATCAACCTCATAATTGGGATTGATGGCGCGCGCATCTGCAAGAGAAATCTGTCGGGCGTCGTCCTCAACCTCTTCAACGACGGTTTTCGTTGCATAAACGTGGTATTTTCCTGTCATGCGATCCAAGGCGACGCGCACTTGTTCGGCAGTCTTGAAGTCTTTCAGGTAAGCAGAACTCAAAGCCGCTTCGATTGCGGCGAAAAGCACCTCTGCTTCCAAACCCCGCTCCTTTTCCAAGGCATGTACGGCTTCCAAAAAATCCCCGTCGTTATCCTTCTTCTTTACCTTCTCTTTCCTGCTGGCCAAAGCTCTTCCTCCCAATGCTTAAAAATCTATGTGCAGACGCACCTGTGCTATTTTTTCCAAAGGCAATTCTTTTTCCCCATCCAACACGATGGCATTCTTTCCCGGGTCATATCCTGTAAGCGTTCCCACCCACGTCTTTTTGCCGTCGACAGGCGCATAGAATGTCACATCTACCGCTTTCCCCTGCTCGCGTTCAAAGTCGCGCGCTTTTTTCAAGACGCGGTCGAGTCCTGGAGATGATACTTCGAGGATATACGCCTCCGTCAGCAAATCTTTTTCATCAAGAATCTGCTCAAGCGTTTCGCTGACCCTCTGACAGTCGTCAATCTCAATGCCGCCTTCTTTATCGAGGTAGACGCGCAAATACCAGTCGCGCTCATTGACATACTCGACATCGACAACTTCCAAATTGGAATCCTGAACGATCTCTTGTACGATAGCCTCAACGGCCTCTTCTATGTGTTTTGCCACAAAAGCCCTCCTCTTTTGCCGCGCATATTGCAGCCCGTTGTGTTAAACGGGCTCTTGTGCATAAGATTAAAGAGTGGGCGAACGCCCACTCTTCATACAAACGACTTAAATTGACTCTTGTCATTTTACCATCAATCGAAAGAAATGTAAACAGTGAAATCTATGCAAACCGGATTTACGTTACGTTACGCTTCCCCCAAGATACGAACTTCGGGAAACAGCTTGACGTGATGCTTTTCAAAGACACGGTCTTGTACTTGCCGGATAAGCTCCAGCACATCCTTCGCCGTAGCATCTCCTGCGTTCACGACGAATCCTGCATGTTTATCAGAAACCTGCGCTCCGCCGACAGTGAAGCCCTTGAGTCCTGTCTGTTCAATCAAAGTTCCCGCATAGTGTCCTTCGGGGCGCTTGAACGTGCTGCCGGCACTTGGCATCTCCAATGGCTGCTTGCTTTCCCTGCGCTCGGTGAAACCGGCGATCTTTTCTTTGATTTCCTCTGCATTGCCTGGCGCAAGAGTCAGGTCAACCTCACAGATTGCGCAGCCGTTCTCTTGAAATATGCTGTGACGATAGCCGAAATCCAATTCATTTGCCGCAAACTGCACGATCTCCCCTTTAGGAGAAATCGCGCGAACCGCAGAAACGATGTTCTTCATTTCTCCGTCATAAGCCCCGGCATTCATAAATACGGCTCCACCTATGCTTCCTGGTATACCACAGGCAAATTCCATGCCGGAAAGACTGTTTTCAGCCGCAAATCCCGATACATCACGGAGAAGCGCACCTGCCCCTGCCGTAAGTGTATTGTTTTTCTTCCGAATGGTAGAAATCGGAGAATTAAACTTGATGACGACTCCGCGAATCCCCTTGTCCAATACGAGCACGTTTGAGCCATTGCCAAGGATCACAAAGGGAATATCATGTCTTTTCAAACATTGGAAAACGAACGCCACATCTTCCATGGATGCAGGCAAGATCAAGCAGTCCGCCGGCCCGCCGATCCGAAATGTCGTATGATCCTTCATCGGTTCATTTAAGAGGATATGCTCCGGTGCCATTCGACTGCGAATCTCGTCAACAAATTTCTGATTGCTTTGCAAATCCATTCAGCCCCATCTCAAAATCGTTTTCTTCTCGTAACTGTAAACAAGATACTTTTCCCATCACGCTTTCCTCAACTTTCATGCCAATGCCCAGAAGAGTCAAGTCCTGGAAAGCCGATCTGACGCATGGCTTCATAGGCCACGATGGCAGCGGCACTCGAAAGGTTCAAGGAACGCGCTCCAAGGCGCATGGGAATGCGTATGCAGTCCTCCCAGTGCTCTTCAAGCAGCGCTTCAGGAATCCCCGCTGTTTCTTTGCCGAAAACGAGGAAGTCATCTTCGGTATAAGATACAGCATCGTAAGATCGAGGCGCCTTTTTTGAGCAGTAATAAAACTGTCGGCCTGCAAAAAGACGCAGAACCTCGGAGAAATTTTCGTGATAATGCACCTTCACCAAGTGCCAATAGTCGAGTCCTGCACGCTTCAGATACTTGTCCTCGACCGAGAATCCCAACGGTTTGACGAGATGCAGTTCTATACCGCTGACAGCGCAGAGACGCGCGATATTTCCCGTATTGCCGGGGATCTCCGGCTCAATCAAAACGATATGCAAGAATGCCTCCCGTGCTTATTGCAGAACAGCGCCCGTGCTCGCCGATGTCGTGAGTTTGGCGTAGCGAGCGAGGTAGCCTGTCTTAATCTTCGGTTCCGGCTTCTTCCATGCTGCCTTGCGCCGCGCAAGTTCCTCATCACTGACTTCCAAGCGCAGCGAGCGATTGGGGATGTCAATCGAGATGATGTCACCGTCTTCAATAAGCGCGATGGGACCGCCCGCCATGGCTTCAGGCGAGATATGCCCGATGCAGGCTCCCTGGCTCGCCCCACTGAAACGTCCGTCCGTGATGAGCGCCACCTTCAGCCCCATGCCTGTGATGACGGCCGTCGGATTCAGCATCTCCTGCATGCCGGGGCCTCCCTTCGGGCCTTCGTAGCGTATGACGACGACATCACCGTCATGAATCTCACCCGCCATGATGGCGTTGACGCCGGCCTCTTCCGAGGAAAAACATTTCGCTGTTCCCTTATAGACGAGCATATCTTCAGCCACAGCTGACGCTTTGACAACAGCGTAGTCCGGTGCCAGATTTCCCTGCAAAATCGCAAGGCCTCCCTGCTTGCGGTAAGGGTCATCGACCGTGCGGATGACATCGGGGCGCACGATCTTCGCATTCTTGATGCGCTCTGCCACCGTGCCCGTGACGGTCAAAGCGTCGAGATGAATGAGTCCCTTGCGCGAAAGCTCCTTCATGACGGCGGGCAAGCCGCCCGCCTCATTGAGATCCTGCATGTGATGCTTCCCTGCTGGACTGAGCTTCGTCAGATACGGCGTGCGGCGGCTGATTTCGTCGAAGAGCGGCGCTGGAAGCTCTATACCGGCCTCATGGGCAATGGCAGTCAGGTGAAGCACGGTGTTCGAAGATCCTCCCACGCCCATATCCACCGTGATGGCATTTTCAAAGGCCTCGCGCGTCATGATGTCACGCGGCTTCACATCGTTTTTGATGAGTTCCATGATGACGGCGCCGGCACGTTTCGCCAAGAGTCTGCGCGCTCCCGTATAAGCCGCGGGAATCGTGCCATTGCCCGGCAGCCCCATGCCGAGAACTTCCGTCAAACTGTTCATCGTGTTTGCCGTAAAAAGTCCGGCACAGGAACCGCAGCTCGGACATGCCTGCTCTTCAAGCTCTTCCATGACGCTTTCGTCGATGAGTCCTGCGGCAAATTTGCCCGCCGCTTCAAAAGACTGGCTGACGCTGACATCCTGTCCGTGGAAGCGTCCCGCGAGCATCGGTCCACCGCTGACGACGATCGCCGGAATATTCAAGCGTGCCGCCGCCATCAACATGCCGGGAACGACTTTGTCGCAGTTCGGAATGAGCACGAGTCCGTCAAAGCCCGATGCCATTGCCACGGACTCGATGGAGTCGGCGATAAGTTCGCGGCTGGCGAGCGAATACTTCATTCCCGTATGCCCCATGGCAATGCCGTCGCAAACACCGATGGCAGGAAACTCCAGCGGCGTACCGCCAGCGGCAGCCACACCGAGCTTCGCCGCCGCAGCAATCTCGCGCAAGTGGATATGCCCGGGAATCACCTCATTAAATGAGTTGCAAATGCCAATCAGAGGCTTCTGCAAATCCTCGGGACCATAGCCCATCGCATGGAACAAGGATCGATGCGCACAGCGCGTCGCCCCTTTTTTTACAACATCACTTCTCATAAGTATCCCGCCTATCTATGGAAAACACAATTTTTCACGAAATATACCCTAGATTTTATCGCAATTTGCCTTTACATTCAAGAAGTTTATCGAGAGTTAGAACTCAATTCCTTTTTGCGCACGTATGCCCTTTTGAAACGGATGCTTTATGAGTCTCATTTCCGTCACGAGATCGGCGCAGTCGATGATGGCCGGCAAGGCGTGCCTCCCCGTCAATACAAGATGAAGCTCTGTGGGTTTTTGCGATAAAAGTTCCAATACCTCCTGCTCCTCAAGCAAACCGAAGTTCAAGGCATAATTGATTTCATCGAGGATGATCATGTCCCATTGCCCGCTCGTCATTTCCGTTAAGGCTTCTTGCAGTGCCGTCCGCGCTTTTTCCCTGTGTACCGCCATTTCTTCTGAAGAAGCGTTCCTTGTAAATCCTATGCCTGTCGGACGGATTTCTATGCGTCCGTCAATTTCGGCAAGAGCCTTGAGCGCGGAAAGTTCGCCATACTTCCAGCTTCCCTTGATAAATTGCAAAATCAGAATGCGAAAGCCATCTCCCCAAGCGCGCACAGCAAGACCGATCGCCGCCGTCGTCTTCCCTTTTCCCTCACCCGTGTGCACGAGAACAAGTCCTTTTCTTTTCATCACAGATCTCCTTTAACGCATAAGTTTTTTCTCGTCTGCCTATTCCGCAAAGTAAAAACATGGTATACTAATACTTTAGTTATTATTATAACCTTTATTTCCTTTTTGTGGTGCTGTTATGAAAAAATTTCTTTTGTTTACCTTCGTCATCTTATTCTTTACTTTTCTCTGTATTTTTTTGACGGAGAAAACCGATGTGCTCGGCCTGCGCAACATACCGTTCGACCCAATTTTTGAAAACAAGGGCGACCATGTCGTGATTTCATGGAAAAGGCTTCCCTATCCATGCTTCTATCGAATCGAAGCGCTTTCCAAGACGACGGGACTTGTTGAAGGCGAGCCGGAATACCATGCCTTTGAGTCTGAGTTGACCTTCAAGGCTTCCTACGAGATGCCCGCGACGCCGATTCCCATGTATTATCGCATCACGGCATTCGGGATGTTCGGGCAGCTCACACCTCCTTCCAATGTCGTTGAAAATCCAAATTTCAAAGAGCCGCTACGGCCGCGTCCCATCTTCGAATACACGAAAGACCATCCGGCAAGCCGCAAGCCGTTCCTTGTCTGGCACAGCATTCCCGGAGCCGTCTGCTACGAACTGGAAATTCTCTCGGACAAGCCCGACACCGAAGGCGGTACAGCAATGTCGCGCAAGAATCATCTTTACAGTACGAAGCAGATATTTACAAATGGCTATCAGGTCGATCTTACACCTTTTGTAAATGGCGAGACGGGCATCTTGTATTGGCGTGTGCGCGCGCTGGGCTTCCACCATGAAACGATTGGCGAATTCTCCGAGGCTGAGCCGATTTATATCAAGGCCGATGAACCGCTGCCAACGAAACCCTTGATCAACAACTTCGATCAAATGCCGAATGCGACAGAACCTGTTTATCCCGTTTATCAATGGATACCTCTGAACGGCTGTGAGAATTATGAAGTTGAGCTTATGGTCACTCCTCCTGCATCCGACGAAAACAACAATACGCAGCCTGCCAAAAATCGTCAATGGGCGCAAAAGGTTGAAGGCGCCTTCAGCTGTTACGACGAATACCCGCGTCCCTATGCCGGAGAATATTATTGGCGCGTGCGTGCGATTGACGCAAGTGGCAATACGATCGGCACATATTCGGACGTGGAGAAATTTACCGTAAAAGAAAAAAACAGTCGCATTTTTGCCGCCGCTTTCGGCGACAGCATTACGCATGGCGGCGGAGCACTGTCATTTTCTCCCATTGACCTTGAGTATAGTTTCACAACCTACCTTGATTTTCCCACTGTCAACATTGGACGAAGCGGCGATACGGCGCATACGTCGATGCTCCGTTTTGAGAAAGACGTTCTATATTTCCATCCCTACAACCTTTTGATACTCACCGGATCGAACAGTCTGCGAGCCGAAGAAATCAGCGCCGAACAGATCATATCCGATCTCGACGCTATCAAAAAAAAGTGTGAGGCGAACGACATCCGACCGATCTTCCTCACGCTCATGCCCATCAACCCGAAGAATATCCGCAGCGCCTTCCATGCAGATACCGATCCTCTGTGGCAGCAAAAACTTGCACGAGTCAACGCTTATATTCGCAGCCAGAAGTATTACGTCGATCTGGAACCTTACTTCTATGATGCAAATCATACTGTCATGGCACCGGAGCTTTCCGTAGACGGCCTTCATCCCGATATTCGCGGCAAAATGCTCATGGCGGAAATCATCAACCGTCGGCGAGATTTACTGCGACAATAAGGAACGCCCCATGGTCACGCGACGACCATGGGGCGTTCTTAATGAAATTGCTCGGATATGTGAATACGGGCGACTGAATTTATGAGTGCTTCCTTTGTTGTCGACAAGAAAAGCGCTCTAACTGATTTTTTTCAAGGCCGCTTCGGCTTCCTCCGAGGATACAAGGATTTCGCGCGGCTTGCTGCCGAGATTCGGTCCGATAATCTTCATCTCTTCCATCGTGTCAATCAGGCGGGCGGCGCGTGTGTAACCGATGCGGAAACGTCTCTGTATGCTTGATGTCGATGCCTGCCCGGAACTCATGACAAGCTCGATCGCATCGCCGAGAAGTTCATCAATCTTTTCCTTCGCTGCATCCTTCTTACCGTCATCGGCTTCCATGGCGGCATTTTCCGTGTACTCAATAATCTCCTGATTTTCTTCCATCTGTTGCCCTTGTCCTCGGATGAAGTCGAGAAGCCTCTCCACTTCTTCATCGCTGACGAAAGCACCCTGCACGCGCTGCGGTTTTGCCGATCCGACGGGATAAAAGAGCATATCGCCCTTTCCAAGCAGCTTTTCAGCGCCGCTCATATCCAAAATCGTACGCGAGTCAATCTGCGAGGACACGGCAAACGATATGCGTGACGGAATATTCGCCTTGATTATGCCCGTGATGACATCGACGGACGGGCGCTGCGTTGCGAGCACGAGATGGATGCCCGCTGCGCGCGCTTTCTGTGCAAGGCGGCAGATGGCATCTTCCACGTCGTGCGGTGCGACCATCATGAGGTCGGCAAGCTCATCAATAATGATGACGATGGCGGGCATTTTCTCTTCGGGTTTTGCCGCATTGAAGCGTTCCATATCGCGTACGCCGGTCTCGGCAAATTTGGCATAGCGCTTTTCCATCTCCTGCACCGACCAATTCAGGACGGAGGCCGCCTTTTTTGCGTCCGTGACAACGGGAACCATCAGATGTGGTATGCCATTGTAGTTGGAAAGCTCAACCATCTTGGGATCTATGAGGATGAACTTCACTTCATCCGGCCTCGCTTTGAAGAGAACGCTCGTGATGAGCGTGTTGATGCAGACCGATTTGCCTGATCCAGTGGCGCCGGCGACGAGAAGATGCGGCATCTTGGCGAGATCGGCAAAGATGCCTTGTCCTGCAATATCGACGCCCAAGCCGACCGTGAGTTTCGACTTGGCCGTCGCAAAGGCAGGCTTTTCCAAGACTTCACGCAGACGGATACCCTCAAGCTCCTTGTTCGGCACCTCGATGCCGATGGCGGCTTTTCCCGGTATAGGCTCTATGCGCACGGAAAATGCCGCAAGACTCAGAGCCAGATCGTCTGCCAGATTTGTGATCTTGCTGACCTTGACGCCAGGCGCCGGCTCAAGCTCATAGCGCGTAACAGCAGGTCCGTGGCATGCATTGATAATCTTCGCCTTGACCTTGAAGTTTTCCAAGGTCTGCGCCAGAGTCTGTGCGTTTTCGGCAATTTCCCGCTCCAGCGCGAAGTTCTTCTTCTTGACTTCAGATGTGAGTATTTCTTCCACTTTTGGCAGCTCATACGGCCTTTCCGTCGGCTGTGTCGCTTCTTCACGCGGCTTTGTCTCTGAGACAGCAGCCGGCATGGTCAAAGACGACGGTGTTGTCACGGATGGTGCTGCAAGGGTTTCCTGCGGCAAGGTCGCCGTCATGGACTGTGTGGAGACTGTCGGTTGCATCATGGCGAGGCGCTTGTCCTGCACCTCCACTGCCATAGGTACGTCTTTCGGCAAGGGAACGACATCAAAGTCGTCGGGGATTTCCGGCGGTGGTTCTGCGATGATTTCCTCTCGCTCTTCCGTTTCATTCGAGGCATATTCAATGGAAAAGGACGGTAGCTCTTCTGCTGCCCTTTCTTTTTTTGCTTCCTCTTCCTGCTCTGTTTCTGCCAATACCTCGTTCTGATCGTATGCCTCGCCAAAAGCAAAAGATGCCGTCTCTTCCCCTGCGGCAGGAGGTTCAAGAGCCGTCAGAAAATCTCTTTCCTCTTGCGTTTGCGGCATGACAGATGCTTCCCGTGCAGCAAAGGATGGAAAAGACGTCGGCTGTGCATCTTCGCCCGGAGTGACGTTTCTCGCTTCTGCTGCAAACGCCTGTTCAAAGGCTTCGTCTTTGTCTTGATTGTAAAACGAGCTTTTGATTCTTCCGCGCACATGTTCTTCAAAGATATTTTCCGCCTGTGTCACCTTCTGCTGGGCGACGGAGAGCGTATCCTTCGCTTTGACGATTCCTGCTTTCGCCTGCCGTTTCGTGCGCAGCATCCCAAGGGCAAGCGACCATGTCGTAGAGAGCAGGATGGCGACAACCGTACCCGTGCACAAGAGGATGATGGCTCCCGTCGCACCGAAAAACTTGCGGATGAAGAAGAGCAGGCCGCCGCCTAGAAGACCGCCTGCATTCGGCAGATATTCGGGCAGGATTTCCGCCCCTACAGGTACGAGGAAATGATGGAGGATGGCAAGTAAAGAAACGAAGAGCCCAATGAGGCCGAAAAAGTGCGTGGAATAAACAATACCCCGATGCTTCGTCACATACTGCGTGCCTATGAGCAGTATGACGCCGGAAGCGACCCAAGCGCCTAAACCGAAAAGATACCGAAGGAATTTAGCGAAATAAAGACCGATGAAACCAACGTTCCAATCAAGCAGTCCCCCGATGGATATGAGGCCTGCGGCAAGAAGAAGTAGACCGATGATCTCATAGCGTCTGCCCTTAGGTGCAGTTGTCGTCATCGGCTCTTTTTTGTTTTTCGTGCGGGATCTCCTCTTGCTGTTCCCTCTATCGCTATTGGAACCTTTCTTTTTCAAAACGACATCACCTATCTAAAATCACAGCAGCCCGTGAAGGGCTGCTGTAAAAATCAAAACGACCTGCCTACAGAAGATATGCTTCTGCAGATAAATCAATGTGCAAGAAGATGCTCGACGCAGCGCTTCGTTTCAAACAGGATGCGCTCTTCATCAAGTGTCAGGAGCTCGCGTTTCTCCATGAGGATGCGTCCGTCAACGATGACCGTGTCGACCGAAGATGCATTGGCAGAATAGACAAGCAGCGATACGGGATCGTGACGCGGCATCCATGCGGGACTCGTCATATCGAAGAGGACGATGTCCGCTTTATAGCCCTCTTGCAAGATCCCTACATCAGAAAGGCCGACAGCCTTTGCCCCGTACGCCGTCCCCATACGCATCGCTTCTCCTGCAGGCACAGCCTCGGGGTCATAGCTCGCCACTTTGTGTAGCATGGCGGCAAGGTTTACTTCCTCAAGCATGTCGAGGTTGTTATTGCTCGACGCGCCGTCCGTGCCGAGAGCAACGCAAACGCCTTCCGCAAGAAGGCGTGGTACGGGAGCGATGCCGCTCGCGAGCTTCATGTTGCTGCCGGGATTGTGCGCGACACGGATGCCGTACTTCTTGATGATGGAGATATCTTCATCGTCAAGATGCACGCAGTGCGCCGCTAATGTGCCGTTGTCGAAAAGACCTGTGGAAGCGACGTGTGCAAAAGGACGCTTGCCGTATTGCTTGAGGCAGTCCTCCACCTCCCCTTTCGTTTCCGACATGTGGATGTGGATTTCCGCTCCAAGCGACTTTGCCGCCTCTGCGACCTTGTGCAGATAATCGGGCGGGCACGTATAGAGCGCATGCGGCCCGAACATCACGGTGATGCGCCCCTCGGCTCTTTGATGCCAATTTTTGAAGAGCTCTACATTTTCTGTAAGCTTTTCGTCTGCATCGGGCACAACACCGATCAGGCCGCGCGAAAGAACGGCGCGAAGCCCTGATTCCTCTACGACTTCGGCGACCTTTTCCATATCAGGCCCGTACATGTCGGCAAAGGTCGTCGTGCCTCCCTGTATCATCTCGACAGCGGCGAGCATCGCGCCCCAATAGATGTCTTCGTTGCGCATCTTCGCCTCGATCGGCCAGATCTTTTGCTGCAGCCAATCCATGAGCTTCATATCGTCCGCATAGCTTCGAAGAAGCGTCATAGATGCATGCGTATGGGCGTTGACAAAGCCTGGAACAGCGAGCCTGTCCGTTGCGTCAATCGTTCGCTCCGGCTGCCACGAAGCGGGGATTTCTCCGACTGCTGCAATCTTATTCCCCTCGATTGCGATATTTCCTTCCCGCACTGTGCCGTCCGGATGAAGAACATGCGCATTGGAAATCAATATTTTCATATCGTGTACCTCTGCTCAGACAAGTCCGAGATAAGCCTTCTGCTCGTCCGTCAGATGGTCAATGGCTACGCCCGAAGCCTTGAGCTTGAGTTCGGCAATCTTCGTATTGATTTCGTCCGGCATCAGGTAGACCTTGTTTTCAAGTTCTGCATGATGATTGAGAATATGAAGCGCGGAGAAGAACTGTACGCCGAAGGAGAGATCCATGATCTCCGCCGGATGTCCGTCGCCTGCTGCGAGGTTCACGAGGCGGCCTTCGGCAAGAAGATATAGCTTCCTGCCGTCCTTTTGCTTGAATTCCTCGATATTCTTGCGCACGGTACGACGCGATACGGAGATTTCCTCAAGCTCGGGGATGTTGATTTCCACATCGAAGTGACCGGAGTTCGCCATCATAGCGCCGTCTTTCATGACCTCATAGTGATGCTTGCGAATGACATCCTTATCGCCCGTCAAGGTCAGGAAGATGTCGCCAATGCGCGCCGCCTCGTCCATAGGCATGACACGGAAGCCATCGAACACAGCTTCGATCGCCTTGATGGGATCGACCTCCGTGATGACGACATTCGCCCCGAGACCCTGAGCGCGCATGGCGCCGCCTTTGCCGCACCAGCCGTAACCGGCAA